>JAEUAC010000455.1 GCA_019695455.1 Methylorubrum extorquens
CTCAATTGGCTCATCGACAACGCGATCCGGCTCGCCGAGACGCTGGCCTCCGCCCAGCGCGTCGTGGAACTGACGGACGCGCTCGACGACCTTGACGAGCGCATCGGCCGCCACGGATCCAGCGACACGATCGTGCTCGGCTTCTCGCACGACGACTCGATCCACATCGAGAATCTGTCGCTGACGCAGCAGAACGGCGTCGCCATGATCGAGGGCGCCTCCACGCGGATCGGGCGCGGCGAGAAGGTGTTGGTCAAGGGCGAGTCGGGCACGGGCAAGTCGACCCTCATCCGGGCCATGGCGGGGCTCTGGCCGTGGGGCACGGGCACCATCCTGCGGCCCCGCCGCTCGTCCATGACCTTCATGCCGCAGCGGCCCTACATCCCGCTCGGCCCCCTCCGGCACGCGCTCCTCTACCCGCAGCCGGACGACGGGCACGTCACGAACGACCGCCTGAAGGACGCGCTCGCGCGCTGCGGGCTGACGCATCTCGCGCACCGCCTGGACGAGGAGGACGCCTGGGACCAGATCCTCTCGGGCGGCGAGAAGCAGCGGCTCGCCTTCGCGCGCCTGCTCGTGAACCCGCCGGACATCGTCATCATGGACGAGGCGACCTCGGCGCTCGACGAGATGAGCCAGGCCCGCATGATGGGGTTCTTCCGCCAGGACCTCGCGGGCGCGACGCTGCTCAGCGTCGGCCATCGCCCCGGCCTCGAGGAATACCACGACCGCGAGATCTACCTCGTGCGCGAGGACGGCGCCGCGATGGCCCATGCCCGTCATCGCCGCTATCCGAAGCTGCGCCAGGCCTGGACGCGGTTCCGCAACCGGGATCGCGGCGGCGAGACGCGACGCGGGCGTTAACGCCGCGTCAGCTATATAATGGCCGTGATCCTCGGGGAGGAGCGGCCATGGGTGACATCGGACAGGCGGGCTGGCGCCGCTTCCTCGACAGGCGCGTGCTCCTCATGGGGGCGCTCGGCTTCTCGTGCGGGCTGCCGTTCCTCCTGGTCGGCGGAACCTTCACGGCCCGGCTCGCGACCTCCGGCATCGACGTCAAGGCGATCGGGCTCCTCACCTACCTGCTGCTGCCCTACAGCCTGAAGTTCCTGTGGTCGCCGATCGTGGACGCGGTCGACCTGCCCGTCCTGTCGCGTTGGCTCGGCCGGCGCCGGGCCTGGATGGCGACGGCCCAGGCGGCGACCGCCGCGGCGCTCGCGGTCATGTCGCTCGCCGATCCGCAATCGAGCCTGGTCGTGCTCGGCGCGGCGGCCTTCCTCGTCGCGTTCTCGGCCGCGACGCAGGACATCGTCGTCGACGCCTGGCGCATCGAGGCCGCGTCCACGGAACGCCAGGGCCTGATGCTGGCCGCCTACCAGCTCGGCTATCGCTGCGGCCTCATCGCGGCGGGCGCGGGGGCGCTGGTCCTGGCCGACGCCTATGGCTGGCACCGGTCCTATCTCGTCATGGCCGGCCTCATGGGCGTCGGATTCGCGGCGTCGCTGCTCGCCCCGCGGATCGCGGCCGTGCGGGACCCGGCCCGGCCCGCGCGCGAGCGGTTCTCGTTCCGGGCCGCCATCACGGAGCCGCTGGTCGACCTGCAGCGCCGCGAGGGGAAGCGGATCGTCGCGATCCTCGTCCTGGTCGCCTTCTACCGCATGCCCGACTTCGTCTCGGGCGTGATGGCGAACCCGCTCTACATCCGGCTCGGCTACTCGCTGACGGAGATCGCCGGCGTCTCGAAGCTCTACGGCATCTGGATCGGCATGGTCGGCGCCTTCGCGGGCGGGTTCGCGATCGCCCGGTTCGGCCTCTACCCGACGCTCGTGGCGGGCGCGATCGCGGGCGCCGCCTCCAACCTCGCCTTCTCCTGGCTGGCGCTCGGCGCGCCGGAGCTGTGGCGGCTCGCGGTCGCGATCTCGATCGACAATTTCTGCGGCACCTTCGCGGGCACGGCGCTGATGGCCTACATGTCGAGCCTGACGGGCCTCGGCTTCGCGGCCACGCAATACGCGCTCCTGTCCTCGCTCTATGCGCTGCCGGGCAAGCTGGTCGGCGGGATCTCGGGCTTCATGGTCTCTGCCTACGGCTTCCCCGTGTTCTTCGCCCTCACGGCCGCCATCGGCATCCCCGTGACGCTGCTCTGCCTCGTCGTCGGTCGCGCCGGCGCGCGCGCAGCCGCCGAGCCCCCCGGGGCGGCGCCCGCGCCCGCCGGGGCGATCGCGCCCTCCAGGGCGACCTCGCCCGCACGGGCGACCTGATGGCGTCCTCGGGCGACCTCCTGGCGGATCGCCGCTACGGCTACGCCGAGGCGGCGCTGGCCGAGGGGGATTGGGAGGCGGCGGCGGACCTCGCCCGGCAGACGGTGGAGATCGCGCCGGGCTTCGCGCCAGCCTGGTTCCTGCTCGGATCGGCGGCGGAGCGGCTGGCTGTGCTTGGCGAGGCGGTCGCGGCCTATCGGCGGGCGCTCGCGATCGATCCCGCCGACGCGCTCGGCGCGACGCTGCGGCTCGCCCTGCTCGGAGCCGGGGAGCCCGCCATGCCGCCGGCCTATGTGCGGCAGCTCTTCGACGACTACGCCGACGCCTTCGACCGCCACCTGCGTCGGAGCCTCGCCTATCGGGGGCCGGAGGTCGTGGCGGACGCGCTGCGGCGCGCCTGCTCGCGGCGGCTGCGCCCGATGCGGTTCGGGACGGCGCTCGACCTCGGCTGCGGCACCGGGCTCGCGGGCGAGGTGCTGCGCCCCGTCTGCGCCACGCTGGCGGGCGTCGACCTCTCTCCCGCCATGGTCCGCAAGGCGGCGGCGCGGAGGATCTACGACGAACTGGCGGCGGACGATCTCTCGGACTGGCTCGCGACGCGGCCGCGCGGGGCGGCGGACCTCGCGGTCGCGGTCGACGTCTTCGTCTATCTCGGGGATCTCGCGCCCGTGTTCCGGGCCGTCGCGGAGGCGCTGGCGCCGGGCGGCCTGCTCGCCTTCACGGTGCAGGCGGGGGAGGGCGAGACCCTCACGCTCGGCGAGGACCACCGCTTCTGGCACGCCGAGCCGCAGGTGCGGGGCTGGGCGGAGGCGGCGGGGTTCGGCGTGGTGCTGTCGGAGCCCGCCTCGACGCGCCGGGACCGGGGAGCCGACGTGCCGGGCCGCGTGCTCGTCCTGGAGAGGCCGGCCTGACGCGGCCGACCCGGGCGGGACCCCGCGGGTCGCGCCGATCAGGCGTGGAGCTTGGCCCGGGCCTCGCCCAGCGAGCGGGCCATCAGGGCGTCGGCGCCACCGGTCTTCATCTGGTCGCGGAGCACCGTCTCGGAGATCTTCACGGCGGCTTCGGCGGCCGCGGCGCGGACCTGCTGGGCGGCGGCCGTCTCGGCCTGGGCGATCTTCTGCTCGGCCGCGGCCGTGCGGCGCTTCACGAACTCGGTCAGGCGGTCGTGCGCCTCCTGGGCCACGCGCTCGGCCTCCTCGCGCGCGGTCGCCACGATGGCGTTCGCCTCGCGGTCGGCGGCCTCGCGACGCGCCGTGTAGTCGGCCAGGACGCGCGACGCCTCCTCGCGGAGCCGCTTCGCCTCGTCCAGCTCGGCCTGGATTCGGCGCGAGCGGTTGTCGAGGCCGGCCAGCAGGGTCTTGAAGGCACCCATCTTCCAGGCGATCGCCAGGAAGATGACGAGGGCGACGGCGACCCAGAACTCGGGGGATCGGAACATGCTGGCGACCTCAGGCCCGGACGCGGTCGTAGGCGGCGTGGATGGCCGCGGCATCCGGCGGGCGACCCGTCAGGAGCTCGACGATGTCGCCTGCGGCGTCCACGGCGATGCCGCGGACGTTGTCCATGGCGGAGGCGGTCGCGGCCCGGATGGTGTCCTCGGCGGAGGCGAGCTTCGCGGCGAGGTCCGCCTCGAGCGCCTTGCGGCGGACGTCGGATTCGGTGGAGAGCGCGGTGCGCGCCTCCTGAGCGATCGCACCGGCGCGCTTGCGCGCCTCCGCGATCGCGGTCTCGTAGGCCTCCCCGGCCGCGTCGGCCTTCGTCTTCATGGCGCCCGCCTCGGCGAGGTCGGCGGCGATCCGCTCCCGACGCTCGGACAGGATGCCCTGGAGGCGAGGCGAGATCACCCGCGCCACCATGACGTAGAGGAACGCGAAGGTCAGCGCGAGCCAGACCAGCTGCCCCGGATAGGTCGCCGTGTTGAACGGCGGGAACTGGTCCCCGCTATGGGGAACGTCCTGTCCCGTTCCGGTCGTGGTTTGGATTGGCTGCGCCATCGCTCAAGCTTGCTCGCGGGAAGGGAGGCGCCGCACGCGGCCGCGCCCGGACCGTGACCCGATCGAAATCAGGTGAACAGGAGGACGAGCGCCACGACGAGGCAGAAGATGCCCAGACCTTCCGCGAGCGCCGCGCCGATGAACGCGCGGGCGAACTGGCCGTCGGCGGCCGACGGGTTACGCAGCGCGCCGGACAGGAAGTTGCCGAAGATGTTGCCGACGCCGATGGCGGCGAGGCCCATGCCGATGCAGGCGAGGCCGGCTCCGAGGAACTTGAAGGCGACGGGATCCATGAAGAGCTCCTGAGGGAAAACGGTTCGTGTGACGGGGGAGGGATCCGGCTCAGTGGCCGGGGTGGAGGGCGTCGTTCAGGTAGATGCAGGTGAGCACGGTGAACACGTAGGCCTGCAGCCCGGCGACCAGGAACTCGAGCGCGGTGAGCGCGACCGCCATGACGAGCGGGAGGGGAGACAGGATCGCCAGCG
>JAEUAC010000092.1 GCA_019695455.1 Methylorubrum extorquens
GCGCTCGACGTCCTGGAGCGAACGATCTTCACCCAGGGCCTGTCGCGGGATCCCGACGCGCTGGGCCGTGCGATCACGCGCTACTTCGAGGCGATCGGCCCGGTCGACCCGCTCGACGTGTTCGGCATGCCCGAATGGCTGCCGCGGATCGGACGCCTGAAGGCGCGGCCGGCGCTCCGCTTCTTCGAGGAGGTCGTGACCGAGCTGGTCGACGCGCGCCGGCGCGCCATCGAGTCCGGCGGCCCGGCGCCGACCGACCTCCTGACGCTGCTCCTCAAGGCCTCGGATCCCGAGACGGGCCGCGGCCTCTCCGACCTCGACGTGCGGGCGAACATCGTCACCTTCATCGGAGCCGGGCACGAGACGACGGCGAACGCGCTGTCCTGGTCGCTCTACCTCCTGTCCCAGGCGCCGGAGATCCGCGACCGGGTCGAGCGGGAGGTCGACGGGGCCGGGCTCGGCGACGACGCTCCGCCGGCGCTCGACCGGCTGCCGCTCCTGCGGGCCGTGCTCGACGAGGCGATGCGGCTCTATCCGCCCGTGCCCTTCATGAGCCGGGCCGCGATCGGCGAGGACCGGATCGGCCGGCTGCGGATCCCGGCGGGATCGCTGGTCATGATCGCCCCCTACGTGCTGCACCGGCACCGGCGCCTCTGGAGCGACCCCGACCTGTTCGACCCGGACCGGTTCATGCCCGGCCGGCGCGAGGCGATCGACCGCCACGCCTACCTCCCCTTCGGGGCGGGGCCGCGGGTCTGCATCGGGGCGAGCTTCTCGCTGCAGGAGGCGACGGTCGTGCTGGCCCGGCTGCTCGCGGCGTTCCGGTTCGATCTCGAGCCCGGCCACGTCGTCACCCCCGTTCAGCGGGTCACGCTGCGGCCGGCCGGCGGGCTGCCGATGCGGGTGGCGGAGCGCTGACGGCGCGTCGGTGGCGCGGCCGGCGCGTGCCGGCCCGGCTCAGTTCTTCTTGCGGAACGAATCGAGGCTGACGACCTCGGCGCTCTGGCCGGACGCGTCGGTCTCCGGCTCCTTCGCCTTGGCGGCCGCCTTGCCCTTCGGCTCGGCCTTGCCGCCGGCGGCCTCGCCGTCCTTGGTCGCCTTGGGGCCCTTCAGGGCCGGCACGCCGGCCTTGCGGGGCGACATCGGGATCGGCTCGGAGATCTCGGCCGGGACCTCGTCGGCCGCCTCCTCCTCGTCCGTCTCGGTCTGCTCGAACTTGAGCCCGAACTGGACGGAAGGATCGAAGAAGCCGGTCAGCGCCTCGTAGGGCACCCGCAGGCGCTCGGCGATGCCCGAGAAGGACAGGCCGACCTCGAACGCCTGGTCGCCGATGCTCAAGCCCTCGTATTGGTGCTGGAGCACGATGGTCATGTCCTGCGGATACTTCTCCCGCAGGCGCGGCGAGAGCCGCACGCCCGGATGGTCAGTCCGGAACGACACGTAGAAATGATGTTCGCCCGGCAGCCCGTCGCGGGCCGCGTCGCCCAGGATCCGCCGGACGACGCCTTTCAGGGCCTCCTGGACCAGGAGATCGTAGCGGATGAGATCCGTCGCCATCGGTTTCGCTGGAGTCCTTGAGCCGGCGACAACGTTCGCAGACCCGTTTGTGTTGCCCCCCGGCTCCGGGCCGCGTCAAGTGGCGCGCGGGCAGATCGGGTGCGGCGCGAAAACCCGGGGGCGGCGGCGGCGGGGCGGCTTGCCGTCCGGCCGGGAGCGGCGCAGAAGCGCGCGGGATCCCGCGACCATGCACGCCTATCACGACCTTCTCCGCCGCATCCTGGCCGACGGCCACGCGAAACAGGACCGCACGGGCACGGGCACCCTCTCGGTGTTCGGCCACCAGATGCGCTTCGACCTCGCCGACGGCTTCCCGCTTGTCACGACGAAGAAGGTGCACCTGAAGTCGATCGTGCACGAGCTGATCTGGTTCCTGCAAGGCGACACCAACGTGCGCTACCTGCAGGAGCACGGCGTCACGATCTGGGACGAATGGGCCGGCGAGGACGGCGACCTCGGTCCCGTCTACGGCCGGCAATGGCGGTCCTGGACCGGCGCGAACGGCCGCGTCGTCGACCAGATCGCCGCCGTCCAGGACGAGATCCGCCGCAACCCGGATTCGCGCCGCCTCGTCGTGACGGCCTGGAACCCGGCCGAGCTCGACCGGATGGCCCTGGCGCCGTGCCACTGCCTCTTCCAGTTCTACGTGGCCGACGGCCGGCTCTCCTGCCAGCTCTACCAGCGCTCGGGCG
>JAEUAC010000201.1 GCA_019695455.1 Methylorubrum extorquens
GAGGTGACGCTGCCGCGCGAGGCGGCTACAGGTCGTGAGGCACACGGCGCCCCGACGACGCTGGCCGCGGAATGACCCTGGAGGCCGCCATGAACGCCGTCAGCATCGTGATGATCGAGGACGACGAGGGGCATGCGCGGCTGATCGAGCGCAACATCCGCCGCGCCGGCGTGAACAACGCGATCATCCCCTTCCGCGACGGTACCTCGGCCCTGGACTTCCTCCTCGGGCCGGACGGCTCGGGCGAAGTCAGCGCGCGGCGCCACCTGCTGATCCTGCTCGACCTCAACCTGCCCGACATGACCGGGATCGACATCCTCGAGAAGGTGAAGGCGAACCCACACACCAAGCGCTCGCCGGTCGTCGTCCTGACCACCACGGACGACAGCCGCGAGGTGCAGCGCTGCTACGATCTCGGTGCCAACGTCTACATCACCAAGCCGGTGAACTACGAAGGCTTCGCCAACGCCATCCGGCAGCTCGGGCTGTTCTTCTCGGTGATCCAGGTGCCCGAGAACCCATGACCGGCCCTCCCCCCGTCGTGGCCGACCCGGCCGGCACGGCCCGCATCCTCTACATCGACGACGACCCCGGTCTCGCGCGCCTGGTCCAGCGCGCGCTCGGCGCGCGCGGCCACGTGGTCGAGCTCGCCGCCAGCGGCGACGCCGGGCTGGAGCGCCTGGCGCAGGGCGGCATCGACGTCGTCGCCCTCGACCACCACATGCCGGGGCAGACCGGGCTCGACGTGCTTCCGGCGATCCGCGCGCTGCCCGACGCGCCGCCCGTGGTCTACGTCACCGGCTCCGAGGACAGCCGGGTCGCCGTCGCCGCGCTGAAGGCCGGGGCCGTCGACTACGTCTGGAAGGACGTGCAGGGGCAGTTCCGCGAGCTGCTCGGCGGCGCCGTCGACACCGCGCTCCGGCAGGAAGCCCTGCGCCGGGACAAGGAGCGCGCCGAGGCGGAGGTCCGCGCGGCGCGCGACCACGCCGTGATGCTGCTGCGCGAGGTCAACCACCGGGTCGCCAACTCGCTGGCCCTGGTGGCGGCGCTGACGCACATGCAGACCAGCGCCGTCTCGGACCCGGCCGCCAAGGCGGCGCTCGAGGAGATGCAGGCGCGGATCTCGGCCATCGCCGGCATCCACCGCCGCCTCTACACCTCCGACGACGTCGAGGCGGTCGAGCTCGACGCCTACCTCGCCAGCCTCGTCGAGGAGCTGCAGGCCGCGATGCGGGCCTCGGGGCGCGACCATGCCATCCGGCTGAGCGCAGACCCCGTGCGTCTCGCCACCGACAAGGCGGTCTCCGTCGGCGTGGTCGTGACCGAGCTCGTCACCAACGCCTACAAGTACGCCTACCCCGTGGACGCGGCCGGCGAGATCCGGGTCGAGCTCCGGCGCCGGGCCGAGGACACCCTCGAGCTCGCCGTCGAGGACGACGGGATCGGCTGGACCGGCGAAGGCCGGCCGCGCGGCACCGGCCTCGGCTCGCGCATCGTCCGGGCGATGGCGACGAACCTGCGGTCGGGGCTGTGCTACGTCCCCGACCGCGTCGGCACGCGGGCCGTGCTGTCGTTCCGAACCTGACGGACCAGGCGGGCCGTTCGCGCCGACCGCGATCGTCGCCCCGCCGCGCCGGATATGCGACGATGCCTCCTCACCGCGCTCCCATCGGACCCGTCTCATGAGCCGCATCACGACCCGCCTCGACCGCCGCACGGCCCTCGGAGCCGCCGGAGCCGCCCTTGTCGGCCTCGCCGCCGATCCCGCGGCGGCCTCCGAGCCGGACCGAGGCTCGACGCTCTTTCAGCTGGCGCAGGCGACGATTCCCGTCGCGGGGCTGGCGCAGGCCTTCCCGGTGCGGCGCGTCTACTGCATCGGGCGCAACTACGCGGCGCATGCCCGCGAGATGGGGTCGGATCCGACACGCGAGCCGCCGTTCTTCTTCCAGAAGCCGGCGGACGCGATCCAGGTGGTCGAGCCCGGCACGGTGGCCGACCACCCCTATCCGTCGCTGACGAAGAACTACCACCACGAGCTCGAGCTCGTCGCGGTGCTGAAGGCCGGCGGCCGCGACATTCCGAAGGACCGCGCCCTCGACCACGCCTACGGTTACGCCACGGGCCTCGACATGACCCGGCGCGACCTCCAGCGCGGCATGGGCGACCAGAAGAAGCCCTGGGAGATCGGCAAGAGCTTCGACCGGTCCGCGCCGATCACGCCGATCCTGCCGGCGGCGACAGTCGGCCATCCCGCGCGCGGCCGGATCCGGCTGGCGGTGAACGGCACCGTGCGGCAGGATGCGGACCTCTCCGACATGATCTGGTCGGTCGCCGAGCAGATCGCCAACCTCTCCGAGGCGTTCGAGCTCAAGGCGGGCGACGTGATCTATTCCGGCACCCCCGAGAATGTCGGGCCGGTGGTCCGGGGCGACGTGCTCCTCGGCACCATCGACGGCCTGCCGCCCCTGTCGATCCGCATCGTCTAGGTTTTGGCCGCATCTCGGACGGGCGGCCCCGTCCGGGTTGCGATCCACAGGACGTTGCGCGGCCCGTCCCCGCTGGCGCGCGAGCGCACCCGGACCTCCTCGACGGAAAAGCCCGAGCGGGCGAGCCGCGCCTTGAACTTGCGGTCCGGCCGGCCGGACCAGACGCCGAGGACGCCGCCCGGCCGCAGGGCGTAATGCGCTCGCTTCAGGCCCCAGGCGTCGTACAGGCGGTTGTTCTCGCCTCGGACCATGCCCTCCGGGCCGTTGTCGACATCGAGCAGGATGGCGTCGAACATGGCCGGGCCGGACTGGATCAGGCGGTTCACGTCGGCCTCGTGCAGGGCGAGGCGGGGATCGTCGAGGCTGCCGGCGAACAGGTGCGCCAGGGGGCCCCGCGCCCACGCCACCACCGCGGGCACGAGCTCCGCGACGACGATCCCGGCCTCCGGCCCGAAGGCGTCGAGCGCCGCCCGCAGGGTGAAGCCCATGCCGAGGCCGCCGATCAGCACCCGGGCCCGCGGCCGATCCCGCAGCCGCTCCGCGACGAGGGTCGCGAGCGCGCGCTCGGACTCGCAGTGCCGGTCGCGCATGAGGTCCTGGTTGCCGACGGTGATCGCGAAGGCGTCGCCCTGGCGCATCAGGCGCAGGGTGGTCTTCTCGCCGGGGACGAGACCGGTGTCGACGTGGACCCAAGGCGTCACGGATGTCCTCTCGCCGTCCGTCAGCGTGATTGC
>JAEUAC010000347.1 GCA_019695455.1 Methylorubrum extorquens
TCACGGCGGCGCGCCCGCTGCGCTTCTTCGCCTATACGTGGGGCGAGGTCTCGGCCCTGCCGGCCGACACGCAGGCCGGGATGCTGGACGCGCTCGCGAGCTGGGGCTTCCCCGTCAACCCGCTGACGAAGCTCTGCTTCTCCGTGGAGGAGCTGATCGCCCAGCAGCGCCTGGTCGGCGAGGCGCGCGCCGCGCTCGGCTACGACATCGACGGCGTCGTCTACAAGCTGAACGACCTCGCCCTGCAGGAGCGGCTCGGCTTCGTGTCGCGGGCGCCGCGCTGGGCGCTCGCCCACAAGTTCGCCGCCGAGAAGGCGACGACGATCGTCGAGGACATCGACATCCAGGTGGGCCGCACGGGATCCTTGACGCCCGTCGCGAAGCTCGCGCCCGTGACCGTCGGCGGCGTGGTCGTGCGGAACGCGACGCTGCACAACGAGGACTACATCCGCGGCGTCGGAGCGGACGGCGCGCCGATCCGCGACGGGCGCGACATCCGGGTCGGCGACACGGTCACGATCCAGCGGGCGGGGGACGTCATCCCGCAGGTGCTGGACGTCGACCTCGCGCGGCGCCCGGCCGGCGCCGAGCCCTTCCGCTTCCCGATGGCCTGCCCGGTCTGCGGCTCGTCCGCGATCCGCGAGCTGAACCCGCGCACGGGCGTGCCGGACATCGTGCGGCGCTGCACGGGCGGGCTCGTCTGCGCCGCGCAGGCGACCGAGCGGCTGAAACACTTCGTCTCCCGCGGCGGCTTCGACATTGTCGGGCTCGGCGACAAGACGATCGACGCCCTGTTCGCGGCCGGGATCGTCCGGGACCCGGCCGATCTCTTCGATCTCGGCTTCGACGATCTCGACCGCGTCCTGAAGGAGAGCCGGCAGGCCGCCTCGCTGGAGCGGGCCGCCGCGCAGGGCAAGCCCGTGCCGAAGCCGACCAAGAAGGCCGACGCGGAGGACGCCGTCCTCACGCGCAAGATCCTGGACGCGATCGCGGCGCGGCGAACCATTCCGCTGGAGCGCTTCCTCTACGCGCTCGGCATCCGCCATGTCGGCGAAGTCACGGCCAAGGCGCTGGCCCGCCGCTTCGGCGCGCTGGACGCGCTGCTCGCGACCGTGCGGGACGCTGCGGACGGGCGGCCCGGCCCGGCCTGGATGGAGCTGTCCGCCGCCGACGGCATCGGCCCGAAGGCGCGCGACACGCTGCTCGAGGCGGCCGCGGCCGAGGGACCCGTCGCCCTGACGGAGAGGCAGCGCGCGAGCCTCTCGACGGCGTTCGGCGAGGCGGCCGACCTCGACGCGAAGCTGCGCGAGGCGGCGGCGGCCGGCTCCAACGAGGCGTACCGCCTCCTCGCCGACGACGGTCAGGTCGGGCCCGTCGCGGCGGATTCGCTGGTCGACTTCCTGGTGGAGCCGCACAACGCGGCCGTCGTCGCGCGCCTCGCGGGCCAGCTCGAGATCGAGGCGCCCGAGGCGGCCGCCGCCGATTCGCCGGTCGCCGGCAAGACGGTCGTGTTCACGGGCACGCTCGAGCGGATGACCCGCGACGAGGCCAAGGCGCGCGCGGATCGGCTCGGCGCGAAGGTGGCCGGTTCGGTGTCGGCGAAGACCGACTTCGTCGTCGCCGGCCCCGGCGCGGGTTCCAAGCTCGCCCAGGCCGAGAAGCTCGGCGTCCAGGTCCTGACCGAGGATGCGTGGCTCGCCCTGATCGGCGCCTGAGCGGCGGCGGCTCGGCGAGGCTGAACCGGGAGCGCGTTCGTCCGTTCTGTCCCCGCAAACGGAAGAGAGTGGACGCATGGATATCGCGTTGGACAAGGTGTGCGAGCTGATCCTGCGGGCGCGCGAGGTCGACATGAAGGAGGGCATGACGGACCCCGATTCCGGCTCGAACCCGATCGACGACGGATCGACGGACGTCCTCACGAGCGCGCCGGGAGACTCGACCGAGGAGCAGATCCGCGAGTTCATCGCCGGCCTGAACGACGACGAGCGGCACGACCTCGTCGCCATCACGTGGATCGGCCGCGGCGACTTCGAGGCCGAGGATTGGAGCGAGGCGCTGCGGACGGCCCGCGAACGCGAGCAGGGCTCCACGGCCGATTACCTCCTCGGCATCCCGAACGTGGGCGATCTCCTCGACGAAGGCCTCGCCGCCCTCGGACGCAGCTGCACCTGACCGCATCCGGCCGGACGGAGCGGGGCCGCCCGGGCCGCGACCCTGTCATGCGGCCGGAATGTTGCGTGGCGATCCGCCAGGGGAAATGATCGCCGTCCGATTGGTCGAGGCCCGCATGTCCGAGCGTTCCGAGTGCGTCGAAGCCCGTCCGGCATCCGGGGCGCGGCCCTGATGCCCGGCCTTCTCGCCCGGGCGCCGTTCGGCAACGGAACGGCATCCGTGGCGCTGCTGGTCGCGATCACGATGACCGGCACGCTCGCCATGCACATCTTCGTGCCGGCGCTGCCGGGGGCGGGGCACGATCTCGGCGCCACGCCCGCCGCCATGCAGCTCACCATCACGCTGTACCTTGTCGGGCTCGCGGCCGGCCAGCTCGTCTACGGGCCGGTCTCGGATCGGTTCGGCCGCCGCCCCGTCATCATCGGGTCGCTCGTCCTCTACCTCGTCGGGTTCTGCCTGGCCGTGCCGGCCGCCTCGATCGGCGGGCTCGTCGTCGCCCGCGTCCTGCAATCGCTGGGCGGCTGCGGCTCGCTCGTCATCGGGCGCGCCATGGTGCGCGACGTCTCGACCGGGCAGGACGCGGCCCGCCAGCTCGCGCTCCTCACCATGGCCATGTCGATGACGCCCGCGCTCGCGCCGGCGGTCGGCGGCGTCATCGACGGCTATTTCGGCTGGCGCGCCATCTTCGTGGCGCTGGCGCTGCTCGTGACGATCCTCCTCGCGCTCGTCGTCCTCACGCTGCCCGAGACGAACCGGAACCCGATCGCCATCCCGGGCATCCGGGCGATCCTCGGCGGCTACGGCCGGCTCGCGCGCTCGGCCAAGTTCCGGAACTACGTCATCGCCGGGTCCTGCGGCGGCACGAGCCTCTACGCCTTCCTGGCGGTCGCGCCCTTCCTCATCGGGACGCTGCTCGGCCGCTCCTCGCAGGAGGTCGGCCTGTGGTGCCTCTTCGTCACCGTCGGCATGGCGGTGGGCTCCGCGCTCGTGCGGGTCGTCGCGGGCCGCTACGAGATCCGGGTCGCGGCGCAGCGGGGCAACCTCGTCTGCCTGGCCTCGGCCGTCGTCCTGACGGGCCTGATCCTCGCCGGCTCCTTCTCGATCTGGACGCTCGTCCTGCCGCTCTTCTGCTACGCGATCGGCGTCGGCATCATGGGACCCAATGCCGTCGCGGGGCTGATGAACGTCGATCCGGCGGCGGCGGGGTCCGCCTCCAGCCTCTACGGCTTCGTGGCCATGGGGTTCGGGGCCGCCTTCACGGTCCCGGTCGCGATCTTCCACGATGCGGGCGCGCTGCCGATGGCGCTCACGCTCCTCGTCGCCTCGAGCCTCGCGGCCGTGGCGCTGCATCGGGTGTGAGGGCCAGCCGGGCGGGGCCGGCCGATCGCCGTTTCGCGCTCGATCCTCCCCCGCTTGCGGGGGAGGGGGACCACCCGTCAGGGTGGTGGAGGGGGCGCTCCTGCCTCCGAGAGCAGACCTGATGCGCGCACCCAGTCGCACCATCCATCGGGCGAAGTCGCTCAGGCGTGCGATGACGCTGCCCGAGGTCGTTCTCTGGGCAGCGCTCCGCCGCGAGAGAGTGGATGGCCTGCGGTTCCGGCGGCAGCATCCTGTCGGTCCCTTCGTGCTCGACTTCTATTGCGCCGAAGCACGGCTGGCGGTCGAGGTGGACGGATCGGCCCATGACGGGCCAACCGCGTCCGCACGCGATGCCGAGCGGGATGCATGGCTGGCCGCTCGTGGCATCCGGACCTTGCGGCTGCTGGCGACCGACGTGCTTGCAGGCGAGGACGCCGAGCGTGTGGTGCCGACCATCGCGGCATGGTGCGCGGACAGGGAACGCGGGAGGTGACGAGCCCCCTCCGTCAGCCGCTCCGCGCCTGCCACCTCCCCCGCAGGCGGGGGAGGATCCCCCGATTGGCCGGTTCAATTCCCGAACAGCTTCCCGAAGAAGTCCGTCAGCGGGTCGCCGCCGCCGGGTTGCGGCTGCACCTCGGCCTGGCGCACCCGGCCGGGGGGGATGGGGCGGCCGGCCGAGGCGACCTGCGGGCGCCAGCCGGACGAGCCGGGGAGGGGCACGGGCTCGGTGCCGGCGAGCGCGGTCTTCATGAAGCGCGACCAGACCTCGACCGGCAGGTTGCCGCCCGAGACCTTCTTCGTCGGCGTGCCGTCGTCGTTGCCGAGCCAGACGCCCGCGACCAGCGAGCCCGTGTAGCCCACGAACCAGGCGTCGCGGAATTCCTGGGTCGTGCCCGTCTTGCCGGCGGCCTCCCAGCCCGGGATCTCGCCCTTGCGGCCCGTGCCCGTCAGCAGCGTCTCGCGCATCATGGCGTTCATCATGCCGACCGCGCCGGCGTCGATCACGCGGCCGAGCGGCGAGGCCGGGCGGGCGTAGATGGTCTTGCCGCCGGGACCCTTCACGTCGGCGATGAGGTAGGGAACGATCGCCGTGCCGCCGTTCGCGAAGGCCGCGAAGGCGCCGACGAGCTCGACCGGCGTGACCTCGGACGTGCCGAGCGCGATGGAGGCGTTCGGCTGGAGCGGCGAGGCGATGCCGAGCCGGCGCGCGACGCTCACGACCTTGCGGGGACCGACCTCGAGGCCGAGCCGCACGGCGACGGTGTTCAGCGACAGCGCGAGCGCGTCGCGCAGCGTCACCGGGCCCCGGTAGTCGCGCGAGTAGTTCTCGGGGTTCCAGCCCTTCACGGAGATCGGCCCGTCCTCGCGCACCGTGTCGGGCGTCAGCCCGCTCTCCACGGCCGCCAGGTAGACGAAGGGCTTGAAGGCGGAGCCCGGCTGGCGCTTGGCGACCGTCGCCCGGTTGAACTGGCTTTCCGCGTAGTTGCGGCCGCCGACCAGCGCGCGCAGCGCCCCGTCCGGCCGCATGGCGACGAACGCGCCCTGCTCGACGCCGAATTTCGCGCCCTTCTGGGCGAGCTCGTCGACGAGGCTCTTCTCGGCCGCGGCCTGGAGGAGCGGGTCGATCGTCGTGCGGACCGTGATGTCGGTCTCGACCGTGCCGACGAAGTCGTCGAGCACGTCCATGACGAGATCGGCCGCGTAGTTCGCCGAGCCCGCGCCGGCGCGCCGCACGGTCTTCGCGCCGTCGGCCAGCGCCGCCTTCTGCTGGGCGGGCGTGATGTAGCCCTCGTCCGCCATCGCGGCGAGCACGGAGGCGGCCCGCACGCGCGCCGCGTCCGGGTTGCGGTTCGGGGCGAGGCGGGAGGGCGCCTGGACGAGGCCGGCCAGCGTCGCGGCCTCGGCCACCGTCACGTCCCGGGCGGGCTTGCCGTAGTAGCGCTGCGCGGCCGCCTCGACGCCGTAGGCGCCCGAGCCGAAGTAGACCCGGTTCAGGTAGAGCTCGAGGATCTCGGTCTTCGAGTAGCGGTGCTCCAGCCAGAGCGCGAGGATCGCCTCCTGGATCTTGCGCGACGCCGTCCGCTCCTGCGTGAGGAAGAGGTTCTTGGCCAGCTGCTGCGTCAGCGTCGAGCCGCCCTGCGAGACGCCGCGGGAGGTGACGTTGCGCAGGGCCGCCCGCGCGATGCCGATCGGGTCGACGCCGAAATGGCCGAAGAAGCGCCGGTCCTCGATGGCGACGAACGCCTTCGGCAGGTAGGGCGGCAGCTCCTTAATCGTGACCGTGCGGCCCCCCGTCTCGCCGCGATTGGCGAGGAGCGAGCCGTCCGCGGCCAGGATGGCGACGTTCGGCGGCCGCGTCGGCACGGCGAGCTGGTCGATCGGAGGCAGCTGCGTAGCGTGATAGGCGGCGAGCCCGACCACGCCGATGCCGCACCAGATGCAGGCGACGAGCGCCCACGAGACGAGCCGCCCGAGGAGCGAGCGCCGTCGTGGCCGGCGGCCGCGACGGCCCCGGTCGTCCCCATTCGGCTTCGGCATCATGCCCCCGGCCCGGTCGGTACGGGACAGCCTCAGATGGACGCCCGACTAATCGTCGGCGTCGAAGACCGGTTCTCGCCGCCTGCGGACGGGCTCCGGCGCCCTCGTCATCCTGCTCCCCGCGAAGCCCGCTCGGTTGCGGGCGCCCTGGAGAGTGGACGGTAGATGGGGGCGCTTTAAGGTGCGATGAACGCTTCCCGGGTCGCGGCGCTTATGCTGTGGTCCGGGCACCCGCGCCCCGCTTGCGAGACCACGATGCGTCCGACGATCCCGCTCCTCGCCCTGGCCCTCCTCGGCGCCCCCGCCGCCTGGGCCCAGCAGCCGGCCCCGGCCGCCCCGGTCGAGAGCGACCAGTCCGTCCTGATGCGGGGCGTCCTGGAGGCGCTGCGCGTCAACACGGCCGCCCTGCAGCGCAACGCGCAGGTCATGGAGACCTTCTCGAACAGGCTGGAGCGCGTGGAGGCCGCGACCCGCGGCGTGCCGCCGGCCGTCGAGGGCCTGCGGACGGACATCATCGCCATCCGGGCCGGACTCGAGCGTCTGGTGGCGACCACGGCCTCGAAGCGCCCGGCCGCGACGCTGAAGTTCTCGCCCTTCGCCTGCGGCAACGAGGGCGAGGGCTCCTGCGCCGTCAACGCCTGCAAGTCCGTCGGCTACGCGAACGGCACGGCCGTGACCGTCGCCCGATCCGGCACGGGCGCCAACGTCCGCCCGACGAGCGTCGCCGAGGCGACCTGCTTCGACTGACGCGGCCGGTCCTCGAGCGGGACGAGCCCGGGCGGACCCCACGGCTCGTCCCGGCGAAGGTCGGCATTCACGCCCACGGCTGGGTACCGGCCTTCGCCGGTACGAGCGGAGAGCTCCCCACCGCTCACCCCGGCGAAGGCCGGGGTCCATGCCCGACCTGGGTCACGGCTTCCGCCGGGACGAGCGGTGGTGGTCTTGGGTGGGTCGCGAAAGTCCGGCAGCGCTACCCGCCCCCTCCGCCGCTCATCCCGGCGAAGGCCGGAATCCATGCCCGGGCTGGCCCCGGCCTTCGCAAAAGCGAGGGGCGGGGATGGTGGCGGCTCAGTGGGTGAGCGTCGTGGCCGAGATGGAGGCGAGGATCTTCTTGAAGGCGAGATCGAGGTCGCCGGCCTTGCTGACGTCGAAGTAGTTGTCGGGCGTCGTGGCGCAGGACCGCAGCAGGTCGACGTTCCCCGCCAGCATGCGGATCGTGTAGACGGTCACGTTGTCCCTCTTGACCAAGTCGCACGTCGCTCGCGTCCGGGCGTCGATCGGATAGCCCGTGCCCTCGGCGAATCCCCGGACAACACCGTCGACCCGGAAGCTCGTGTTGTCGCCGTCCGTCATGACGATCATGACCTTGTGAACGCCGGCCGTGTCCTTGGGAGCGGCTTCCGTGAACGGGATTCCGGACGTCAGCGTGGCGAAGCCCCAGCTCATGCCGATCGGAACGTTGGTGGAGCCTTCGGCCCGCATCGAGGCGACCGAGGCGAGCATGGCGTCGTAACTCGCCGGATCGGCGAGCGACGTGAGCGGGCGCATCATGGCGATCTGCCCATAATCGGCCTTCATGGCGGCCGGGTAGCGCGTCGAGTCGACCGCGAGGCTCGGAGCGACGTCCGACACGACGTAGGTCTCGGCGCGATCGTTGACGTAGCCCGTCCAGCGGGCCGGGTCGCGGATGGGGTCGTTCCAGCGGAACCAGGTCTCGTTGCGGTACCGCGCGGGATCGAGCCGGACCTGGCTCGCGAAGGGGACCAGCGAGACCTTGACCCGGTCGGGCGTGTCGGCCCGCAGCTTCAGCTGCTTCAACAGGTTCGCCGATGCCGTCTTGAGTTCGTCGATCTTCTTCTTGCCGCCGATCGTGTCATCCATCGAGCCCGTGTTATCGAGCACGAGCGCGAGTTCGAGGCGGCTGCCCCAGGTCGCCTGGGCGTTCGCCGTCACCGGCATGGCGTTGACGCCGAGCACCTGCATGATGGACGGCTTCATGGTCGCCGCCAGGGCGACCTTGACGACCCGGCCCTCGCGGGTGGTCGTGACCGTGCCGAGCGTGGCGCCGCGTGCGGGGTCCAGCATGTGGCCGATCGTGTCGCGGACATAGGTCTCGCCCTTGGCCTGGATCTCGGCCGGCGTCAGGGTGTCGGGCTCCCGCACGATCGCCAGCGCGGCGCCGTCCACGGCGAGCTGCGCCCGGCTGTGGAAGCTCGCGGCGCGCGAATAGTCGACCGCGGCGCCGACCGCGCCCATCAGGGGCAGGAGCGTGAGCCCGAACAGGATGGCCGTCGAACCGGCCCGATCCGTCCCGAAACGCCGCATCACCCGCATCGTCATCTCCCCCGATCAGCCTCTCGGGGCGACAGGCGCGACCGGCGTGCCAGCCGGTTTCGTGCCGAAACGGGACAGGAGGCGGGAGGGGCGAGGGCGGGCTCGCGTTGATTCGCCGTGCCGCCGGGGCTAAGCCGGCCCTCAGACCAGCCTGACCGACGCCGAGGAGCGGACACCCATCGTGGCCAGCACACAGCCGATCAGCCCGGAGCTCGTCCGAGAGCACGGCCTGACGGAGGCGGAGTACCGCCGCTTCAAGGATCTCATCGGCGGGCGCGAGCCGACCATCGTCGAGCTCGGCATCGTGTCCGCGATGTGGAACGAGCACTGCTCGTACAAGTCATCGCGAAAACACCTGCGCGGGCTG
>JAEUAC010000443.1 GCA_019695455.1 Methylorubrum extorquens
GCGGGTGATCGCCGTCGCCGGGCAAGAGGGCGGCTTCCACGACGGCGACCTGTGGATCGTCAACGATCCCTACCTCAGCGGCACCCATCTCAACGACGTGGTGCTGGTGTCGCCGGTGTTCGTGGAGGGGCGGCTGTTCGCCCTGTTCGCCAACACCGGGCACTGGATGGACATGGGCGGCAGCGTGCCCGGCGGCTGGGCGCCCTCGGCCACCGAGATCCACCAGGAAGGCATCATCATCCCGCCGCTGAAGCTGTTCGACCAGGGCCGCTACAACGAGGCGGTGGTGCGCATGATCACCGCCAACGTCCGCCTGCCGGAGCAGCTCAAGGGCGACCTGGCCGCCATGATCAACGTCTTCGCCATCGGCCGCCGCGGGCTCGACGCGCTGATCGGCAAGTACGGCGAGGCGACGCTGCGCGGCTGCATCGCCGAGATGATGGACCGCTCGGAGCGCCAGATGCGCTCCTACATCGCCGAGATCCCCGACGGCACCTACGCGGTCGAGGACTGGTTCGACAATGACGGCGTGGACGACGCCCGGCTGCGCGTCAGCCTGGCCGTCACCGTCGAGGGCTCCGGCCTGCACTTCGACTTCACCGGCACCGCGCCCACCTGCCGCGGCCCGATGAACATCTCCGACGGCACCACCATCTCGATGTGCCTGGTGGCGCTGAAGCACATCTTCCCCGAGGTGCCGGTCAATGGCGGCGCCTTCCGCCCGGCGCGATTCACCATCCCGGCCAAGTCCATCCTCGCCGCCGAGTATCCCTCGCCGGTGGGCGGCACGACCGACGTGGTGCAGCGCGTGGTGGACGTGGTGTTCGCCGCCCTGGCGCAGGCGATCCCGGCGCTGGTGCCGGCCGCACCCTTCGGCACCACCGGCGTCGCCACCGTCTCCGGCCGCCGCGCCGACGTGAACGGCGTGCCCGGCAGCTACTACGTCGCCGTCTATCCCTATCCCGGCGGCTATGGCGCCAGCCGCGCCTCGGACGGGCTGGTCAACGGCACGCCGCCGGGCTCGATGGCGAAGTTCATGTCGGTCGAGATGTCGGAGCACCGCTATCCGCTGCGCTTCGAGCATTACGCGATCCGCGACGGCTCGGGCGGCGCCGGATTGCACCGGGGCGGCTGCGGATCGACCTACGCGTTCACGGCGCTCGGCGACTGCCTCGTGACGATCCTCGGCGATCGCGTCGACCATCGGCCGCCCGGCATCGAGGGCGGCCTGCCGGCGGCGCCGAACGACGTGCGGCTGACGCTCGGCGGGCAGGAATGGATCCCGCCCTTCCGCTCCAAGGCCGAACGCGTCCCGCTCAAGGCCGGCGATTCGGTCTGCCTCTCGTCGCCGGGGGGAGGGGGCTACGGCGATCCGCTCGCGCGCGACCTCGCCGCGGTCGAGACGGACCTGAACGCGGGCTTCGTCGGCCGCCGCGACGCGGAGGACCTCTACGGCGTCGTGATCGCGGACGAGATCCGGCGCGGCGCGCATGTCCGCTATCGGCTCGATCCCGAGGCGAGCGCCCGGTCGCGGCGGGACAAGGGCGGGACGGGGCGGTGACGGAGGCGTCCGGCACCGGCTGGCTCGGCCTCTCCGACCGCATCGCGATCGTGACGGGAGCCGGCGGCGGCATCGGTCGCGCGACCGCGACGTCGCTCGCCGGCGCGGGGTGCCGCGTGGCCTGCCTGGACCTCGACGCCGACCGGGCGCGCGAGACCGCCGCCGGCATCGGCGTGCGGGCGCTCGCCGTCGCCTGCGACGTCTCCGACCCGGAGGCGGTGAACGCCGCGGCCGCGACGTGCCTCGCGGCGTTCGGCCCGGCCGACATCCTCGTCAACAATGCGGGGCTCCTTCGGCCGGGGCCGCTCGCGACCCTCGCGCCGGCGGAATGGAACGCGCTCCTCGCCGTCAACCTGACGGGCTACCTGCTCTGCGCGCAGGCCTTCGGCCGGCAGATGCGGGAGGCGGGCCGCGGCGGCTCGCTGGTCCATGTCGCCTCCATCGCGGCCCACCACGCGACGCCGTTCAGCGGTGCCTACAGCGTGGCGAAGGCCGGC
The DNA here is from genome assembly GCA_019695455.1 of Methylorubrum extorquens. Classification (GTDB taxonomy): domain Bacteria; phylum Pseudomonadota; class Alphaproteobacteria; order Rhizobiales; family Beijerinckiaceae; genus Enterovirga; species Enterovirga extorquens_A. Next base: position 2,059 of record JAEUAC010000443.1, read on the forward strand.
ATCGCCATGCTGTCCCGGCAGCTCGCCATCGAATGGGCGTCCGATCGCATCCGCTCGAACTGCGTCCATCCCGGCATGATCCGGACACCGCTCAGCGAGGCGTTCTACGAGCAGCCCGGCGCGAGCGAGACGCGGGCCGCCGTGATCCCGTCCGCCCGGATCGGCCGGCCCCAGGACATTGCCGAGGCGGTGCTGTTCCTGGCCTCGCCCCGCTCGGACTACGTCAACGGCGACGAGATCACGGTCGACGGCGGCTACACGCGCAACGTCATGAGCCTGATCCCGCGCGCCGGCTACGGGAAGGGCTGAACCGTGCGGCGCATCGCGGTGATCGGGGCGGGAGCGGCGGGGCTGTGCTCGGCCAAGCACCTCAGGGAGCGGGGCTTCGCCGTCGCGGTCTTCGAACTCGGCAGCCGCATCGGCGGGCTCTGGGTCTACGAGAACGACAACGGCACGAGCCCGGCCTACCGGTCGCTCCACCTGAACTCGGAGAACAGGGTCACGGCCTACCGGGACTTCCCGTTCCCGGACGGTTCCCCGCTCTACCCGGAACACGAGGCGGTCGCCCGCTACCTCGAGGCCTATGCGGACCGGTTCGGCATCCGGCCGCTGATCCGGTTCCGGTCCAGGGTCGAGGCCGTCGAGCCCGCGGGCGAGGGCTGGACGATCCGGCTCGCCGACGGCGCGAGCGAGCGCTTCGACGCCGTCGTCGTGGCCACGGGCCACCAGGGCGCGCCCAAGCACCCGCCCTTCGCGCGCGACTTCGCGGGCGAGTACCTGCACGCCCACGCCTACCGGGAGCCCGAGCCGTTCCGCGGCAAGGACGTGCTCGTCGTGGGCGTCGGCAATTCCGCCTGCGACATCGCGGCCGACATCTGCACGGTCACGGCGTCCACCGTGATGGCGGCCCGCTCGCCCGTCCTGTTCATGCCGCGCATGTTCCTCGGGGTCCCGACCTCGCGCGTGCTCGGACGCATCGAGAAGCCCTGGATGCCGTGGGCCCTCCGCCGCAGGATCCGGGAATGGATCGCGCGGGTCGCGCATGGCCGGATGGAGCAATGGGGCTTCGTCACCCCGACGAAGCGGACCCACCCGGCGGGGCATCATCTCCTCCTCGCGCAGTTCGTCTGGGGGCGGGTCCGCGCCAGGCCCGGCGTGCGCGCCGTCGTCGGCCGGGACGTCACGTTCACGGACGGATCGACGGAGCGCTTCGACGCCATGATCGCGGCGACCGGCTACGACGTGGACCTGCCGTTCCTCGCCCCCGGCCTGTCCCCGGTCGCCGGGCATTGGCTCGACCTCTACCGCCGCGTCCTCAGCCCCGCCCATCCGGGCCTCTACTTCGTCGGCTTCTTCAACGTGACGGGCGGCGGCAACATCCGCATGATGGACGACCAGGCCGAGTGGGTGGCGGCCCTGGAGGCCGGGGAGGTGGACCGGCCCGGAGAGGCCGCCATGCGGGCCGACATCGCGGCGGAACGCGCCCGGATCGCGAGGCTCTATCCCGACAGCCCGCGCTACGGGCTCGAACTCGACCCGCGCGAGTACCGCGCGTCGCTCGCCGCGGAGCGCCGGCGCGGGACGCGCGCGGCGCGGGGGCGCCGAAGGTCTTAGGTGGATCGGTCAGATGATGAGCTTGCGAACGGTATGCAGGCTGCTAATCTGATCGCGAGCGGACGCAGAGCCGCGTGACGGGCCGCACACGCCCGTCGGTCGAAGGAGGAACTGAATGATCACGCGTCGCCTCGCCGGTCCCGCGGCCGCCCTCTTCGCCGTGCTCGCCATGCCGGCGCTCGCGCAGCAGCCCCTGCGCATCGGGGTCGTCAATCCCTTCACGGGGCCGCTCGCCCTGTACGGGGACGAGATGACCCGCGGCTACGAGATCGCGGCCGAGCAGGCGAACGCCAAGGGCGGGGTCCTCGGGCGGCAGATCGTGCTGGTCCGCGGCAGCGCCACGAACCCGCAGGAGGCGATCGCGGCGGTCGAGCAGCTGGTCGGGCGCGACAAGGTCGAGCTCCTTTCCGGGACCTACGTCACGGCCATCTCGAACGCCGGCAGCGAGGCCGCGCTGAACAATTCCAAGCTCTACTGGGAGACGAACGCGCTCGCCAAGGACCTGACCGATCGCGGCCTGCCGAACTTCCTGCGGTCCGGCCCCGACAGCAACTCCTTCGCGCGCCGCTCCGTCGAGGGCGTGCTGCAGCTCGTCCAGCCGCGCCTCGCCAAGCCCGCGAAGGACCTGAAGATCTGGATCGAGCACGAGGATTCGGCCTTCGGAACCTCCATCGCCAAGGAGCAGGAGCGCCTGCTCAAGGAGGCCGGCATCACGCCGACCCTGTCCTCGCACAGCGCGCGGGCGGTGGATCTCTCCGACGCGATCCTGCGCGCCAAGAACGCCAATCCCGACCTCTGGCTGTCCACGGGCTACGTCATCGACCACAACCTGCTGCTGCGCACCGCCCGGGAGCAGAGCTTCCGGCCGCCCGCCATGATGCTGGTCGGCACGGGCGACACCTTCGAGACGCTGGAGGCCGTCGGCAAGGAGTTCCTGAACGGGATCCTGCTCGTCTCCTACCCGCGCACCGACGTCGGCGAGAGCTACGGCCCGGGCGCGACGGCCTTCCTGAAGGCCTACCAGGCGAAGTACAGCCGCGACCCGATCGCTCCGCAGGCGATGAGCGCCTATGTCGGCTTCAAGATCATGCTGGAGGCCGTCGCGGCGGCCCGGTCCACCGAGTACGAGAAGGTCGTGGCGGCCGCGGCCGCCATGGACAAGCCGCTCGGGAGCTACGAGACCGGATACGGCGTGAAGTTCGACAAGACGATGCAGAACGTCCGGGCGCTGCCCCTCGTGGCGCAATGGCAGGACGGGACCGTCCGGGCCGTCTTCCCGGCGGAGGCCATCCCGCAGGGCGGCAAGGTGTTCGATCTCGGCCGGCGCTGATCCGGCTCCCGGACGGAGAATCGCCGGATGGCCGATCTCGTCAACGTCGTCACGGTCGGGATCCTGCTCGGCGGGATCTACGCGCTCGTCAGCGTCGGGCTGAACCTCATCTTCGGCGTGATCCGCATCGTGAACTTCGCCCAGGGCGAGTTCGTGATGCTCGGCATGTACGGCGCCTATGCGGGCTACGCCTTCCTGCGGCTCGACCCCTACGTCTCGCTCCTCGTCCTGCTGCCGCTCTTCTTCCTGTTCGGCGCCGTGGTGCAGCGCCTGCTGCTCGCGCCGCTGCGCAACGAGCCGTCGATGCAGATCTTCGCGACGTTCGGCCTCCTCATGCTGATCGAGAACGTCGTCCTCGCGCTCACCCGGGGCACGGCCTACAGCGTGCCAAGCCCCGTCTCGCAGGCGGGCATCGGCCTCTTCGGGATCCAGGTCGGCGTGGTGCGCCTCATCGCGCTGGCGGCCGCGACCGCGGCGGCCGTCGGGCTCGGCCTCTTCCTCCGCAACACGATGCCCGGCCGTGCCATCCGGGCCGTCGCCCAGGACCGGGCGGCCGCGACGCTGATGGGCGTCGACGTGGAGCGGATCTACATGATCACGTTCGGCATCGGCACCGCGCTCGCGGGCCTCGCCGGGTGTCTCCTCGCGCCGATCTACTCGCTCTCGCCCCAGATCGGCACGAGCTTCATCCTGCCCGCCTTCGCGGTCGTGGTGCTGGGCGGGCTCGGCAGCGTGCTCGGCGCCTATGTCGGCGGCTTCGTCGTCGGCCTCACGGAGGCGCTGGCCGGCTACTATCTGGATCCGGCTTTGAAATACGCGGTGATCTTCGGCGTGTTCGTCCTCGTCCTCATCGTCCGGCCGTCCGGCCTGTTCGGCAAGGTCGGCGCGGAAGAGGTCGGCCTCCGTGACCAGTCCTGACCTCGCGGCCGCGGCCGCTCCCCGCGACGCGGTGCCCCGGCGGAGCGCCGCGTCGCGGGTGAAGACCTTCGCGGGCGAACTGCCCCTGGCGCTCCTGGTGCTCGGCCTGGTCGCGGGCCTGATCTGGGCCCTGTCGGGCGACAGCTTCGCGCTCAACATCCTGGCCACGACGCTCCTCTTCGCCGGGCTCGCCGGCGCCTGGAACATCATCGGCGGGTTCGGCGGCCAGTTCTCGCTCGCGCACAGCGTCTTCTTCGCCGTCGGCGCCTACACGACGGCCAACCTCTACCTGAAGCTCGGCATCTCGCCCTGGTTGGGCATCTGGGCGGCGGCCGCGCTCTCGGCCGCGGTCGCGGCGCTCGTCTCCTGGCCCGTGTTCCGGCTGCGCGGCCCGTTCTTCGCCATCGCCACCATGGCGTTCACGGAGGTCGCGCTCGCGATCGGCAACTACGCGGAGAGCCTGACGGGCGGGACGCGCGGCATGTCCATCCCGTTCCGGCTCGGGATCCAGAACATGATCTTCCGCGACAGGCTCTCCTACGCGCTGCTCATGTTCGGCTTCATGGCGCTGTCGCTCCTCGTGGTCGTGGCCGTGAACCGCTCGCGGCTCGGCTACTACCTGCAGGCCGTGCGCGACAACGAGCAGGCGGCGCGCGCCGCCGGGATCGGCGTGCTGCGGGTCAAGCTCACCGGCATGGCGATCAGCGCCGCCCTCACGGGAATCGGCGGCGGGCTCTTCTTCATGCAGGTCCGCGTGGCCGATCCGGCCGCGATGCTCTCGCTGTTCGAGTTCGGCGTGAAGTTCGCCCTCATCGCCCTGATCGGGGGGCTCGGGACGATCTACGGTCCGCTGCTCGGGGCGCTGGTCATCATCCCGCTCGAGAACTGGCTCCGGGCCGAGATCGGCGGCACGCTTCCGGGCGCGAACCTCATCGTGCTCAGCCTGTTCCTGATCGGGGCTGCCCTCTTCATGAAGCACGGCATCGTGGGCGTGGGCCGCGCCATCGCGGCGCGCGTGCGGAGGCCGCGGCCATGACCGCTCCCCTTCTCAGCGTGCGCGGCGTGTCGAAGCGCTTCGGCGGCCTCCTGGCCGTGAACGACGTCTCGTTCGACATGGTGCCGGGCGAGCTCGTCAGCATCATCGGGCCGAACGGCGCCGGCAAGACGACGCTCTTCAACCTCCTCACGGGGCAACTCGCGCCGACCGCCGGCGCGGTCGTGCTGGACGGCCACGACATCTCCCGGCTGTCGCCCAACCGGCGGGCGCGGCTGGGGCTCGGCCGCACCTTCCAGATCTCGCAGACGCTCACGTCGCTCACGGTCATCGAGAACGTCATGGTCGGGGCCTTCCTGCACCGGCGCGGGCTGCGGCGCGCGGCGGAGCGCGCCGAGGAGGTGCTGCACCTCGTCGGCCTGCACGACCGGGCCGCCATCCGGGCCGGCACGCTCACGCTGAGCGAGCGCCGCCGGCTCGAGGTGGCGCGCGCGCTCGCGCTGGAGCCGCGGGTGGTCCTCCTCGACGAGGTGATGGCCGGCCTCAATCCGACGGAGGTCGGCGAGGTCGTCGACCTCGTCGAGAGGCTGCACGGCGAAGGCCACACGTTCCTGGTCATCGAGCACAACCTCAAGGTCGTGCGCCGCTTCGCGCGCCGCGTGATCGTGATCGAGCGCGGCGCGAAGCTCGTCGAGGGCACGGCCGAGGAGGTGCTGAGCGATCCCCGCGTCGTCGAGGCCTATGTCGGACGGAAGCGCGCCGCATGACCGGACAGGACCCACTCCTCTCCGTCGAGGCCGTGACGGCGGGCTACGGCGACGCGACCGTGCTGTTCGACGCGAGCTTCGAGGTCCGCCCGGGCGAGATCGTCGCGATCGTCGGCGCGAACGGGGCGGGCAAGACCACGCTGCTCTCGACGGTCGTGGGCCTCGTCCGGCCGAAGGCGGGCCGCATCGTGTTCCGGGGCCGGGACCTCGCGCACCGCCCGGCGCATACCCGGACGGAGGAGGGGCTCGCCCTGGTGCCGGAGGGCGGGCGGCTGTTCCCCTTCATGACCGTGGAGGAGAACCTGATGCTCGGCGCCTACGCGCCGCGCGTCCGCGCCGATCTCGGGCGCCGCTACGAGGAGGTCACGGAGATCTTCCCCGTCCTGCGCGAGCGCCGCGCCCAGGAGGCCGGCAAGCTCTCGGGAGGCGAGCGGCAGATGTGCGCCATCGCCCGCGCCCTGATGAGCCGGCCCACCCTCCTCATGCTGGACGAGCCCTCCGTCGGCCTGTCGCCGCTCATGGTCGGCCGCGTGTTCGAGACGGTGGAGCGGCTGGCGCGCAGCGAGGGCCTGACGGTCGTGCTCGTCGAGCAGAACGTGACGGAGGCCCTGGAGGTCGCGGACCGGGCCTACGTTCTCGACCACGGCCACGTCGTCCGGGGCGGGTCCGCCGCCGCGCTCCTGGCGGACCCCGAGATCCAGCAGACCTACATGGGCGTGTGACGTCCCCTCAGCCGAAGGTCCAGTGCGCGGGCTCCAGGCCCGCCACGGGCGAGCGGAACGTGGCGAGCCGCCGGCCGGACAGGCCGCCGAGATGGATGGTGCGCAGGTCCTCGCCCGCGAAGGCGATGCTGGTCGTGTTGCCGAGGATCGCGGCGTGGTTGTCCCACACCATCGGGCGGCTCAGCCGGTTCTCGCGGAAGGCGGTCTCGAGCGCGTCGACATGGGCCGGGTCGTAATCCTCCAGGAGCACGGTCTGGCGCCCGTCCGGCGTGACGCGGATCAGGCGGTTCGAGACCACGCTCACGACCCAGAGGCAGCCCTCGACGTCGATGGCGAGCCCGTCCGGATAGGTGCCGGCGCCGAACTCCGTCACGGTCTCGCGACCCGACAGGCTGCCGTCGGCCGCCACGCGGAAGCGCGTGAGGCGCCGGCCGAAGGTCTCGTTGACGTAGAGGTGGCGCCCCGCGGCGTCGATGCGGCACTCGTTGGTCCAGCCGATCCCGTCCGCGACGATGCGGGCGCCGGACCCGTCCATGAGGATGATGAATCCGTCCGCGATGTCGCCCCGGAACTGGTGGTCGCCGACCCGCACCGTGCTGACCGACACCCACAGCCGCTCGGCGGCGTCCAGCCAGACGAAGTTGACGCTGCCGAGCGTGCGCCCCTCGACCTCGAGCAGGAGCGGCGCGATCGACCCGTCGCGGCCGAGCCGCCAGACGCCGCCCGATTCGGCCAGGTTCGCGATCGCGAACGATCCGTCCCGCAGGAGGGCGAAGCCGTTCGGCAGGAGCGACGGCGCCTGCCCCTCCTGGCCCGGCGGCGCGAAGAGCCGCTGCCCGCCGTCCGGTGCGATCCGCAGGATGCCGCCGCGCCGGTCGGAGACGTAGAGCGACCCGTCCCGGGTCGCGAGGACGCATTCCGGGCGCTCCAGGTCCTGCCCCGTGAAGCGGGCGTCGGCGAGCGACAGGACGATGTCGGTGTGGGGCAAGGCGGTCCTCCGTTTTCCGCAGGATAGGACGGCGGACCCGCGCCCGACCATTCGCGCTCGCCGGCCGGGGCGTTCTCGCTCCGCGATGGCGGCCCTGCGTTCTCGCTACGGAACGACGGGCTTCGCCGATTACGGGGAGGCCCGCCGCCGCCGCCGGTATAGCGTTGTCGGGCGGTGATCCGTCCGAACGAGGCGGGCATCGCGCGCGGCCGCAACGAGCCGCCGGGGAGGATCCATGAACCGTCTCGCCCTCGTGGCGGCTGCCGCGGCAGCCGTGTGCGCCACGCTCGCCGGACCGGCCGAGGCCGCGCCGCGCGAGCTTCGCATCGGCACCATCTCGGCCGCGAACAGCCCCTGGGATCAGGCGATGCGCCGCTTCTCGGAGGTGCTGGCCCAGGAGAGCAAGGACGGGCTGAAGGCCATCGTCTATACGGACGGCCAGCTCGGCGACATCCAGCAGATGTTCTCCGGCATGCAGCTCGGCACGCTCGAGATGGGCTATTTCGGGCTCGGCGCCGTCACCCTGATGAGCGGCGCCGCGCCCCTGAACGTCCTGTACGTGCCCTATCTCTTCAAGAGCAAGGACGCGGCCGAGAGGGTCCTGAACTCCGACGAGATGAAGGCCCTCTACGACGACGTCGCCAAGAAGACCGGCGTGCGCATCGTCGGCGCCTTCGGCCAGCGGTCGCCGCGGGCCATCCAGACGGTCAAGGCGCCCGTGACGAAGCCCGAGGACGTGAAGGGCCTGCGGCTGCGCATCCCGTCGATCGCGCTCCTCAAGGCCACCTTCGAGACCCTCGGAGCGCAGGTCACGCCGCTCGGCATGATGGAGATCTACAACGGGCTGTCGCGCGGGACGATCGACGGCCAGGACAACGGGTTCGACCTCTCGATGCCGCTGAAGTTCCACGAGGCGGCGAAGTACTGGTCGGCGACGGACCACGCCTTCGAGATGACGGGCTGGTTCATGTCCGAGAAGCTCTGGTGCTCGCTGACGGATGCGGAGCGCGCCGCCCTGGTGAAGGCCGCGCAGGAAGGCGGCAAGGTGTCGACGGCCGCGACCGAGAAGCTCGACGCCGACGCGCTCGCCGCCCTCAAGGCCGCCGGCGTCACCTACGTGGTCCCGGACAAGGCCGCGTTCGCGGCGGCCCTGAAGGACGTCGCCAAGCCCTACGACGGCAAGATGTGGCCGGCCGGCCTCGTGGATCGCATCCGCGCGATGCAGCCGTGACCACGGCGTCCCTGCCCGGCGGCGGCGGGCATCCGGCCCGCCGCGCCTACGCGGCCGCCGAGCGCGCCGTCGCCCTCCTGGCGCGCCTCGTCCGGTGGACGGTCGCCTTCATGGCGGCCGTCATCCTCCTCACGACGGCGGCGGCCGTGGTCGACCGGCACGTCTTCGGCACGACCTTCGACGCCTACGACCAGTACGCCCGGCTGGGCCTCGTCTGGATGACCTTCCTCGGCTTTGCGCTCGCCCTGCGGGAGCGGCACACGATCCGCGTCGAGATCCTCGACGGCCTCCTCGGTCCGCG
>JAEUAC010000458.1 GCA_019695455.1 Methylorubrum extorquens
CACGAGCGTGCGGTGGCGCTTGCCCGCGAAGGTCGCCGCGACCCGCGCATAGGCGGTCTCGCGCGCGACGGAGAGCTCCATGCGGCGGCGCTCGCCGGCCGGGTCGGCCGGGTCGGCCGAATCGAGCCGGGCCAGGATCACGTCGAGGTTGCGGGCGGCGCCGAGGCGGTCCGACAGCCGCTTCAGGCGCGACGTCACGCGGGGCAGCTCGGCATCCGCGACGAGGTCGCCGAACAGGGACACGGCCGAGCGCAGGCGGCGGATCGCGACGCGGGACTGGTGCAGCGCCTCGACGAGGCGCTCGGTCGAGACCAGCGGCTCGTTGCGGCCGAGCTGGCGCAGGCAGGCGCGCACGATGGCCGGGAAGGCCTCGGCCGCCGTGGCCGACGGGTCGAGCGCGATCGGCTCGGCCTTGGCGGCCCGGCGGTCGTGTCCCGCGAGAAGCCGGTAGCCGATCTCGGCCTTGGTGGCGGAGCCGACCCGCAGCGAGCCCGCGCCGCCGAGCTCGCGGGCGAGGGCGAAGAGGGCGTCCGGCTCGCCGCGCTTCAGCTCGAGCTCGAGCTCGCAGAGCGGCAGGCTCGCCGGACCGGCCGCGACGCGGCCCTCGTCCAGCGCGATCTCGATCGTCGCGTCGGCGGTCTCGACGGTCCAGGTCGTGCGGCGGATCTCGGTCGCGAAGAGCGGCCGCAGCGGCCCGGACGCGGCGTCGAGGACGTCGCCGGCCGGCGTCTCGGCCGCGTGGACGAGGTCGGGCTCGTCGCCCGCGATCTCCGTCTCCCATTCGGGCCGCGACAGGAGGAACCCCGCGCCGGCCTTCACGGTCTGGAGCCGCCGCTCCCCCACCCGGCGCACCCGCAGCGTCAGCCCGGCGCGGCGCAGGGCCGCGTCGGGCGTGTCGAAATAGGTCGAGACGAGATCGTGCGTCTCGCCGGGGCCGCCGCCGAGGCGTTCCAGCCGGCGCGACCGCAGGGCGGAGGCCTTGCCGGGCAGAATCTCGAACTTCAGTTCGGTCTCGATCGGGTCTGCCATGCCGCAAGCGTAGCATTTCGGACGCCCGGAGTCCCGGCCGGCCCGCGACGGCCGCCCAGGCCGTCGCCAGGGGCCGGTCTGCCATACGCGGACATGCGTTGCGGGGACCGGTGCGACGTGGTTCTGTCGGTCGACCCCCATCATGGACGATCGCCGCCATGACGCGCCGCGCGCCTTCCGACCTCCTGCCGACCGACATGCCCGAGCGCCCCGGCGCGCCCGGGGCTCCCGCCGCCGAACGGCAGTTCGGCATCGGCCAGGCCGTGCACCGGCGCGAGGACCCGATCCTCGTCCAGGGGCAGGGCCGCTACACGGACGACCTCGCGCTGCCAGGCCAGCTCCACGCGGCCTTCGTGCGAAGCCCCTACGCGCACGGCGTGCTGAACGGGGTCGACGTGGCGGCCGCGCTGGACGTCCCGGACGTGCTCGGCGCCTACACGGCGCGCGACCTCGAGGGCTACGGCAGCTTCCCGAACGGCTTCGCCTTCGTGAACGCCGACGGCTCCACCATGGCGAAGCCGAAGCGCGCCGCGCTCGCGACCGACAAGGTGCGGTTCGTCGGCGACCCGGTCGCGTTCGTGGTGGCCGAGACCGCCGCCGCCGCCCGCGAGGGCGCGGAGGCCGTCGCGCTCGACATCGCGACGCTGCCCGCCGCCGTCACGGCGGCCGACGCGGCGGCGCCCGACGCCCCGCTCCTCTACGACGACGTGCCCGGCAACCTGCAGCACGACTACGCCTACGGCGACGCGGCCGCGATCGAGGCGGCCTTCGCGTCGGCCGCGCATGTCACGACGCTCGACATCGACAGCCACCGCCTCGTCGTGAACCCGATGGAGCCGCGCGCCGCCGCCGGCGAATACGATCCGGAGACGGAGCGCTTCACGCTGCATCTCGGCTGCCAGGGCGCGTTCGGCATGCGGGCCGGCATGGCGGCCGCCATGGACCTGCCGGTGGAGCGGATCCGCATCCTCACGGGGCATGTCGGCGGCTCGTTCGGCATGAAGTCGAGCCCGTTCCCCGAATATGTCTGCCTGCTCCACGCGGCCCGCGCGCTCGGGCGCCCCGTGCGCTGGAACGACACGCGCTCGGAGAGCTTCCTGTCCGACCATCACGGGCGCGGTCTCGCCGTGCGGGGCGAGCTCGCGCTCGACGCGGACGGCCGCTTCCTGGCGCTGCGCATCACGGGCTCGGCCGATCTCGGCGGCTATCTCACGCCGGTGGCGCCGCTCTTCTCGTCGAACAACGTCGCCAAGAACGCGGCCTCCGTCTACCGGACGCCGCTGATCGGCGCGCGGCTGCGCTGCTACTTCACCAACGCCGTCCCGGTCAGCGCCTATCGGGGCGCCGGCCGGCCCGAGGGCAACTACGTGATGGAGCGGCTGATCGATACCGCCGCCCGCGAGACGGGCCGCGACCCGGCGGCGCTCCGCCGCCTGAACCACATCACGCCGGACCAGATCCCCTACAAGACGCCGGTCGAGACCCTCTACGATTCCGGCGAGTTCACGGCCCTCATGGACCGGGCGCTCGAGGCGGCGGACTGGAACGGGTTCGCGGCGCGGCTCGCCGCGAGCCGCAAGGCCGGCAAGCTGCGCGGCCGCGGCATCGGCCAGTATCTCGAGGTGACGGCGCCGCCCGCCAAGGAGATGGGCGGCATCCGCTTCGAGCCGGACGGCGACGTGACCATCGTGACGGGCACGCTCGATTACGGCCAGGGGCACTGGACGCCCTTCGCCCAGGTGCTGTCGCAGCATCTCGGCGTGCCCTTCGGGCGCATCCGGCTGGTGCAGGGCGATTCCGACCAGCTCGTCGCCGGCGGCGGCACGGGCGGGTCCAAGTCCATCATGGCGAGCGGCGCGGCCATCGTCGAGGGCGCCGCCAAGGTGGTCGAGCTCGGCCGGCAGGTCGCGGCCGAGTTCCTTGAGGCCGGCGTGCCGGACGTCGAGTTCGCGGCGGGCCGCTTCACCATCGCGGGCACGGATCGCGGCATCGGCATCATGGAGCTGGCCGAGCGCCTGCGCGAGAACCCGCGGCTGCCGGAGGGCGTGCCCCGCTCGCTCGACGTGAAGCACGTCCACGAGCATTCGCCCTCGGCCTACCCGAACGGGTGCCACGTGGCCGAGGTCGAGATCGACCCGGAGACGGGCATCACGGAGGTGGTGCGCTACGTGATGGTCAACGATTTCGGGACGCTCGTGAACCCGATGCTGGTCGAGGGCCAGCTGCACGGCGGCGTCGTGCAGGGCATCGGGCAGGCGATCTTCGAGCACACGGCCTACGATCCCGAGGGGCAGCTCGTCTCGGGCTCCTTCATGGACTACGCGCTGCCGCGCGCCGAGCACGCGCCCGACTTCCTGTTCGAAAGCCGGCCCGTCCCGGCGACGACCAACCCGCTCGGCGCCAAGGGCTGCGGCGAGGCGGGCTTCGCGGGCGCGCTGCCGTCGGTCATGAACGCGATCGCGGACGCGCTGGCGCCGCTCGGCGTGCCGCACGTCAACATGCCGGCCACGCCCGACCGGGTCTGGCGGCTCATCCGCGACGCGAAGGCGGCCGCCTGAGCACGCGACCGACCGACCCGGATCCCGCCGCGGAACCGGTCGATCGCGCCTTCTACGGGGCGGGCCTGCGGGCGGCCTTCGCGCTGCCGGCCTGGATCGTGGGATTCTCGTTCCTCGGCGTCGGCTCGCTCGCGCGCGACGCGGGCTATCCGCTCGGCGCCGCGCTCGCCTCGACGCTGTTCGTCTGGGCGGCGCCCGCCCAGCTGATCCTGTTCGGCACGCTCGCCTCGGGCGGGCTCGTCCTCGCGGCCGCGCTCGCCGTCGGCCTGTCGGCGATCCGCCTCATGCCGATGGTCATGTCCGTCTGGCCCCATCTCCGCCGGCCCGGCATGGGAATCGGCCGACAGCTCCTCCTGGCGCATCTGGTCGCGGCGACGACCTGGATCGAGTCCATGCGCCGCCTGCCCGACATGGCGCCTGCCGCCCGGGTGCCGTTCTACCTCGGCTTCGCGAGCGCCTGCCTCGGCCTCTCCTTCGTCATGACGGGGATCGGCTTCGTGCTGGTCGGCGCGCTGCCGCCCGCGCTCGCGGCCGGCCTCCTCTGCCTGACGCCGATCTATTTCGGCGTGTCGATGGTGGGGTCGGCCCGCACGCGCACGGACCTTCTCGCCATCCTGTTCGGCTTCGGCCTGCTGCCGCTCGCGCAGCGGCTGGTGGGGATGGATTTCGACCTCCTCGTCACGGGGCTCGTCGGCGGCACCGCCGCCTACGGCGCCGGACGGCTCGCGCCGGCCTGGCGGCGATGAGCGAGGCGCTCTGGCCCTATCTCGTGATCCTGCTCGCCGGCGTGCTGCCGAACGAGGCGTTCCGCATCGCGGGCGTGTTCCTGTCGCGCGGCGTGTCGGAGGATTCGGAGCTCTTCCGCTGGATCCGCATCATGGCGACAACGCTGCTCGCGGCGCTCGTCGCCCGGCTCCTGTTCACGCCGGCGGCGGCGCTCGCGGCCTACCCGCTCGAGCTGCGCCTCGGCGCGCTCGCGGTCGGGGTCGCGGGCTTCTTCGTCTTCCGGCGCTCCGTAATCGCCGGCATCCTGGTCGGCGAGGCCGTGTTCGTGGCGCTGTCGTTCTGGATCGGGCCGGCCTGATGCCGGAGCGCCGGCCCTCGCGGACCGGCGCCCCGAGCGTCGACGGGGGTCAGAGACCCCAGTAGGGCGACACGCCGTAATAGTCGTGCAGGCGCCTCTCCTGGTCGCGGTCGCCCCAGGCGTAGTCCTTGTCGCGGTAGAAGTCGGGCGCGCCCTGCACGCTCTCGGGCGAGATGTCGGTCGAGTAGCCGCCGAGATCCGTCGAGTAGGTGAGCTTGCTCCACGGCACCGTGTAGTTCTCCTCGCCGAGGCCGAGGAAGCCGCCGAACGACATGACGGCATAGGCCACCTGGCCGGATTGCTTGTCGATCATCAGGCGCTTGATCGAGCCGATATGCGAATTGTCCGAGCCGTAGACCGACGTGCCCTCCACCCGGTCGCTCTCGATCAGCGACCTGTTGGACGTGTCGGCGCCGGCTGCAGCGGTGAAGTTCGACATGACATCCTCCTGTGCTGGCTCATCAACGCCGCGTGATCGGCGAAGGTTGCGGCCGTGACGCAGGCCGGTCGCACCCCCATATGCGGCCGGCATGGCGACCCGCGCGGCCGATCTCCTCACCCAGACGCCCCAGGGCCTCTATTGTCCGGCCGGCGACTTCCACGTCGATCCGATGCGGCCGGTGCCGCGGGCGCTCGTCACGCACGGTCATTCCGACCACGCGCGCGCCGGGCACGGCCACGTCATGGCGACGGCCGAGACGCTGGCCATCATGGCGCTCCGCTACGGGACGGATTTCGCCCGCTCGACCCAGGTCGCCGACCTCGGCGAGGTGGTGCGGATCGGCGACGTCACGGTCGCCTTCGTGCCGGCCGGCCACGTGCTCGGCTCCGCCCAGATCCTCATCGAGCAGGGCGCCTGCCGGCTCGTCGTCTCGGGCGACTACAAGCGCGGGCGAGACCCGACCTGCCTGCCCTTCGAGCCGATCCGCTGCGACGTCTTCATCACGGAGGCGACCTTCGGCCTCCCCGTCTTCCGCCACCCCGACGCGCGGCACGAGACGGACAAGCTGATCGAATCCGTGACGCTCTTTCCGGAGCGGGCGCATCTCGTCGGCGCCTATTCGCTCGGCAAGGCGCAGCGCGTCATGGCCCTCCTGCGGGAGGCCGGCTACGACCGCCCCATCTGGCTGCACGGCGCGATGGAGAAGCTGACGGCCTACTACAAGGAGGAGGGCGTGCCGCTCGGCGAGACGCCGAAGGTCGCGGCCGCCGATCGCGCGACGCTCGGCGGCGAGATCATCCTCTGCCCGCCATCCTCCATCCAGGACCTCTGGTCGCGCAAGTTCCCGGATCCCGTGGCCGCCTTCGCGTCCGGCTGGATGCGGGTGCGCGCCCGCGCCCGCCAGAAGGGCGTGGAGCTGCCGCTCGTCATCTCCGACCATTGCGACTGGGACGACCTCTGCCGGTCCATCCTGGAGACGGGGGCCGAGGAGGTCTGGGTGACGCACGGGCAGGAGGACGCGCTGGTGCATTGGTGTCTGTCGCAGGGCATCCGGGCGAAGCCGCTGCACATGCTCGGCTACGGCGACGAGGAGGAGGCGGAGCCGGGCGCGGCCGAGGCCGAGCCGCGGGAGGACGCGGCGTGAACCGCTTCGCGGCCCTCATCGACCGCGTCGGCTACGAGCCGGGCCGGAACGCCAAGGTCCGGCTCCTCGCCGATTACTTCCGGCGCACGCCCGACCCCGAGCGCGGCTGGGCGCTGGCCGCGCTGACCGGCGCGCTGTCCTTCCGGCACGCGAAGCCGAACCTCATCCGCAGCCTCATGGACGAGCGGGCCGATCCCGTCCTCTTCCGCCTGTCGCGCGACTACGTGGGCGACCTGTCCGAGACGGTCGCCCTGATGTGGCGCCCGCCGGCCGAAGCCGAGTCCGGACCCCTCCCTCGCGAGGCGGGACCGCCCCGCACGACGCCGGAGACCGGGCCCGGCCCGGACGGCGGGGATGTCGGGCACCGGGCGGAGCCGCACGCGGACCACGCTCTCCGGGACGAGCGCGACGGCGATGAGGGTCGGCCCGGCATCGGCCACAACAACCCGCCGCCCGAGGAGGGCGAGCCCGCCGTGCCGTCCGGGCCCGGCATGCATGTGCCCTCCCTGACGGAGGTGGTGATGGGGCTCGAGACGGCCGGAAAGGCCGAGCTGCCGCGCCTCCTCGCGACCTGGCTCGACGGGCTCGACGAGATCGGCCGCTGGGCCGTGCTGAAGCTCATCACGAGCGAGCTGCGCATCGGCGTCTCGGCGCGGCTCGCGAAGACGGCGCTCGCGAGCCTCGGCGAGGGCATCGCGCCCGACGACGTCGAGCAGGTCTGGCACGGGCTCGAGCCGCCCTATCGCGATCTCTTCGCCTGGGTGGAGGGCAGGGGCGAGCGGCCGGAGAGCGTGAACCCGACGCCGTTCCGGCCGCCCATGCTGGCCCACCCGGTCGACGAGGAGGATTTCGGGAAGCTCGACCCGGCCGCCTTCGGGGCGGAGTGGAAATGGGACGGCATCCGGCTCCAGGCCGCCGCCGCCCGCGACGCGGAGGGCACGCTCGTCCGGCGCATCTACTCGCGCACCGGCGAGGACGTCTCCGGCGCCTTCCCGGACCTCGTGGAGGCGCTCGACTTCGAGGCCGTGCTCGACGGCGAGCTCCTGATCCTGCGCAAGGGGCGCGTGCAGAGCTTCAACGTCCTGCAGCAGCGGCTGAACCGGAAGGTCGTGACGCCGAAGATGCTGGTCGAGTATCCGGCCCATCTGCGCTGCTACGACATCCTGGCCGAAGGCGGCGAGGACCTGCGGCACCTGCCCTTCGCCGAGCGCCGGGCCCGGCTCGAGGCCTTCTGCGCCCGGCTCGACGCGACGCGCATCGACCTGTCGCCGGTCGTGCCCTTCGCGACCTGGGAGGAGCTGGCGGCCGCCCGGGCGGACCCGGCCTCGGCGGGCGCCGGGCTCGATGCCGACGCGATCGAGGGCTGCATGCTGAAGCGGCTCGATTCGCCCTACCTGCCGGGCCGCCCGAAGGGGCCCTGGTGGAAGTGGAAGCGGCAGCCGTTCCTGGTCGACGCCGTAATGATGTACGCCCAGCGCGGATCGGGGAAGCGCTCGTCCTTCTACTCGGACTATACGTTCGGCGTCTGGCGGGACGGCGGGGCCGGGCCCGAGCTCGTGCCGGTCGGCAAGGCCTATTCGGGCTTCACCGACCAGGAGCTCGCGAAGCTCGACCGCTACGTCCGCAACCACACGCGCAATCGCTTCGGACCCGTGCGGGAGGTCGAGTTCGGGGCCGGCAAGGGCCTCGTGCTGGAGGTGGCCTTCGAGGGGCTGCAGCGCTCCGGCCGGCACAAGTCGGGCGTCGCCATGCGCTTTCCCCGCATCGCCCGCATCCGCTGGGACAAGCCGGAGGCCGAAGCGGACCGCCTCGAGTTCCTGGAGCGCATCCTGGCCAAGGGCGAGACGGAGCAGCACCCGACCGCCTGACGCCCGCGCGACCGGAGGCGCGCGCGGGGTGGGTGCGCCGAGGCCCGGCGTCCGGGTCCCGGCTTCAGC
>JAEUAC010000014.1 GCA_019695455.1 Methylorubrum extorquens
ACCCGGCCCGCCGCGACCTCGCCTGGCGCTACGGCTGCGACCCCGAGGTCCTGGACCCCGCCCGGCGCTCGACCGAGATCGCCAACTGGCTGGCGAGCCGCGTGCGGTCGAAGGCCGGACGGTGATGCGCCGGGTTCCGTCGTGATATCCTGGCGCCGGAGGACCACCATGAGCACCATCGTGCGCGAGCATTATCCGGTCGCCGCCCTGCCGGAGGATCTCCGCGTCGGCCTGCCCGAGGACGGCTGGGTGCGGATCTCGCTCGAGACGGATGGGACGGAGCCCGGACCCACCGACGAGATGCGGCGCACGCGGCTCGACGCCGAACTCGCCGAGGGCGTGGCCGATCTGGAGGCAGGGCGGGCGCGATCGCTCGACGACGTCAGGCGGGACCTCCGGGCGCGGCATCCCCTCGTCGACGCGGCCGAATGAAGGTCGTCGTCTCCCGGGCCGCCGAGCGCGACCTGGACGGGATCGAAGCCGAGATCGCTCGCTTCTCACCTCGCAGGGCCAGGACCTACCTGGACGAGCTCCTCGATGCCTGCGAACGGATCGGGACGGCGCCCTTGGGCTACCCCCTCGTGCCCCGCCACGAAGCGGCGGGCTATCGGCGCAGCCTCTACGGCAACTACGTGCTGATCTTCCGGTTGATCGACGACCGGGTCGAGATCATCCGCGTCCTGCACGGCGCCCGCGACCTCGAACGGATCCTCCGTGGCTGAACCAGCCCCCCTCCTCTCCGTCCAGGACCTGTCCGTCGCGTTCCGGCAGGGCGGGCGGGACACGCTCGCCGTCGATCGCGTGTCGTTCGACGTGGGCGCGGGCGAGACGGTGGCGCTCGTCGGCGAATCCGGGTCGGGGAAGTCCGTCACGGCGCTCTCCTGCCTCAGGCTCCTGCCCTCTCCGGCCGCGCACCATCCGTCGGGTCGCATCCTGCTCGGGGGGCGGGACCTCCTGGCGCTGCCGGAGGACGACATGCGTCGCGTGCGCGGCGATGCCGTCACGATGGTGTTCCAGGAGCCGATGACGTCGCTCAATCCGCTGCACAGGGTCGAGCGGCAGATCGGCGAGATCCTGGCCGTGCATCGCGGGCTCGGCGGGCGCGCCGCCCGGGAGCGGGTGGTCGAGCTGCTCGAGCTCGTCGGCATCCGCGAGGCGCGGAGCCGGCTCGGCGCCTATCCGCACCAGCTCTCCGGCGGGCAGCGCCAGCGCGTCATGATCGCCATGGCGCTCGCGAACGAGCCGCAGCTGCTGGTCGCCGACGAGCCGACGACGGCGCTCGACGTCACCGTGCAGGCGCAGATCCTGACCCTCTTGGCCGACCTCAAGGCCCGGCTCGGGATGGCCATGCTGTTCATCACGCACGATCTCGGCATCGTGCGGCGCATCGCGGACCGCGTCTGCGTCATGCAGGCCGGCCGCATCGTCGAGGAGGGGCCGGTCGCGACGCTCTTCGCCGCCCCGCGGCATTCCTACACGAAGACGCTGCTCGCGGCCGAGCCGCGGGGCCGGGCCGCCCCCGTGGCGCCCGACGCCCCGGTCGTGGTCGAGGCCGGGCCCATGAAGGTCTGGTTCCCGATCCGGCGGGGCCTCCTCGGCCGGACGGTGGGGCACGTGAAGGCCGTCGACGGCATCAGCCTGCGGGTGCGCGAAGGCGAGACGGTCGGCGTGGTCGGCGAGTCCGGCTCCGGCAAGACCACGCTCGGCCTCGCCATCCTCCGGCTCGTCAAGGCGGAAGGGCCGGTGGTGGTGCTCGGCCGCGCGCTCGGCGGCCTTTCGGCGGCGGCGCTGCGGCCGCTGCGCAAGGACATGCAGGTCGTCTTCCAGGATCCCTACGGCTCGCTCTCGCCCCGCATGTCGGTGGCCGAGATCGTGGCCGAAGGGCTCGACGTGCAGGGCCCGGCGCCGAGCCGGGAGGCGCGGCGCGACCAGGTGGCGCGTGCGCTGGCCGATGTCGGGCTCGATCCGGCCGCCATGGACCGCTACCCGCACGAGTTCTCGGGCGGCCAGCGCCAGCGCATCGCGATCGCCCGGGCCATGGCGCTGGATCCGCGCTTCGTCGTGCTGGACGAGCCGACCTCCGCGCTGGACCAGTCCGTCCAGGCCCAGATCGTCGACCTCCTCCGGACGCTCCAGGCCCGCCGCAGGCTCGCCTACCTGTTCATCAGCCACGACCTGAAGGTCGTGCGCGCGCTCGCCAACCAGGTGATCGTCATGCAGGACGGCCGCGTCGTCGAGGAGGGGCCGACGGAGCGCATCTTCGAGGCGCCGCGGACGCCCTACACGAAGGCCCTGATGGCGGCGGCGCTCGGCCTGCAGGCCGAGGCCGGCGCGGTGCGCGACTGATGGGACGGGCATGAGCCGCGCGCTCCTCGTCGTGCTCGATTCCGTCGGGATCGGCGGCGCCCCCGACGCGGGCGCCTTCGGAGACGCGGGCGCCGACACGGTGGGCCACATCGCGCGGGCGTGCGCGGCGGGCGAGGCCGACCGGCCGGGCCTCCGGTCCGGCCCGCTCCGCCTGCCGCACCTCGTCCGGCTGGGCCTCGGCGCGGCCTGCCGGCTCTCGACCGGCACGGTCCCGCCCGGCCTCGGGGCGGACGGTCCGCCGGCCGGGATCTGGGGCGTCGGGCGGGAGCGGGCCGGCGGCAAGGACACCGTGTCGGGCCATTGGGAGATGGCCGGGCTGGACCTGGCCGAGCCCTTCGGCCTGTTCCCCGACACGGTCCCCGCCTTCCCGTCCGCGCTCACGGACGCGCTCGTCCGAGAGGCCGGCCTACCCGGCATCCTGGGGGACCGCCACGCCTCGGGGGACGCGATCGTCCGCGCGCT
This sequence comes from Methylorubrum extorquens, assembly GCA_019695455.1. Classification (GTDB taxonomy): domain Bacteria; phylum Pseudomonadota; class Alphaproteobacteria; order Rhizobiales; family Beijerinckiaceae; genus Enterovirga; species Enterovirga extorquens_A. Next base: position 2,830 of record JAEUAC010000014.1, read on the forward strand.
CGGCGCGGAGAGCGTCCGGACCGGGCGCCCCATCTGCTACACGTCCGTCGACAGCGTCTTCCAGATCGCCGCCCACGAGCAGGCGTTCGGGCTGGACCGCCTCTACGAGACCTGCCGGATCGCCCGGCGGCTCTGCGACCGGTACCGGATCGGCCGCGTCATCGCGCGTCCCTTCACGGGCGACGCGGAGGCGGGATTCCGGCGCACGGCCGGCCGGCGCGACTTCGCCGTGCCGCCGCCCGGCCCGACCCTGCTGGACCGGCTGACGGAGGCCGGCCGGAGCGTCGCGACGATCGGCAAGGTGTCGGACATCTTCGCCGGACGCGGCACCGGCCGCGCCGTGAAGGCCGCCGGCAATGCCGCCTGCCTCGACGCGGCGCTCGCGGCCTTCGCGTCCCTGCCGCCCGGCGGCCTCGTCTTCGCGAACCTCGTCGACTTCGACACGGAATACGGCCACAGGCGCGACGTCGCCGGCTACGCGGCCGCGCTGGAGGCCTTCGACCGGCGCGTGCCGGAGATCGAGGCGGCCCTGGTCCCGGGCGATCTCGCCCTCGTCACGGCCGACCACGGCAACGACCCGACCTTCCGGGGCACCGATCACACGCGCGAGCAGGTGCCGATCCTGGCCTTCGGGCCCGGCCTCGCGGCGCGGTCCGTCGGCATCCGGGACGGCTTCGCCGACATCGGCGCGACGATCGCCCGCCACCTGGACGTGGTCCTGGATCGGGGCACGCCCTTCTAGGACGCCCCTCCGCCCGGCCGCGGCGCGTGCGCCCGGGTGGCGGGGACGGCCGGCACGGGGCCGGCCGCGCGATCAGGCCGCGCCGGCCGCCCGGCGGGCCAGGGCGGATTTCGCGCGCGGGACGCGGTCGACGAGGCCGAGGCCGATGTCGCGCAGCACCCGGAGCGGCAGCCGGTCGTTCGAGAACAGCCGGTTCAGCCCGTCGGTCAGCCCCGCGAAGGCGACGGCGTCGGCCCGGCGGTCGCGCTCGTAGCCGCGCAGGACCTCCGGACGGCCCGGATCGAGGCCGAGCCCCACGCTCTCGCGGATGCGGCCGGCGAGCGCCTCCACGTCGGCGAGCGCGAGGTTGAGCCCCTGGCCGGCCAGGGGGTGGATCTCGTGCGCCGCATCGCCCACCAGGGCGAGGCGGGGCGCGACGAAGCGTCGGGCGAGCCCGACCGAGAGCGGGAAGGTCGAGAGCGGTCCGGCGAGCGAGACCGCGCCGCGCTCGGGCCCGAAGCGCTGCTCCAACTCGGCCAGGGCGGCGTCCGGCGGCAGCGCCAGGACCCGGCGGACCTCGGCGTCCCGCTCCGTCCAGACGATCGAGGAGCGATGCGCCCCGTCCGGCCCATCCCGGAGGGGCAGGACGGCGAAGGGGCCGGCCGGCAGGAAGTGCTGCACGGCCAGGCCGCGATGGTCGAGCGCGTGGAGGACGGTCGCGACCACGCCCTGCTGGCGATAGGGCCCGCCGGCCCAGCCGATGCCTGCGGCCTCCCGCAGCCGCGACCGGGCCCCGTCGCAGGCGACGAGGAGCGCGGCCGGGACCTCCGTCCCGTCGTCGAGCGCGAGCCTCGTCGCGGCCGCCGCGGGCGAGGCCTCCCGGATGCCGTGCGCCGCGAGCGCGATGCCGGCCTCCTCGCAGGCCGCCCGGAGGGCCGCCCCCAGCACGGCCCCCTCGACCATCAGGCCGAGGGGGCCCTCCGGCCCGGCCTCGAAGCGCAGATAGGCGGGCCGCACCGCGTCGGCGAGCCGGCTGTCCGTGATGGTCATGCCGGCGATCGGCTGGCCGGGCACGCGGTCGAGCACGCCGAGCCGGGCGAGCAGCGCCTGCGCGGCGGCGGAGAGCGCATAGGCCCGCCCGTCCGGTAGCGGCAGGGCGAGCGCCGGGTCGTACACGGTCGGCGCGACGGCCGCGCCGCAGAGGCGGTGGAGGGCGAGCGCCAGCGCGAGCCCCGTCGGGCCCGCTCCCGCGATCGCGATCGGCCAGGCGGAGGTCGAGGTGGTGGCCATGTCCCGTCCTCGCGCCGGCCCGGCGGGGCGTCAAGCTTGACACCCGCCGGCGCGCGCCCGCCAGAGGAGGCGATCCGCCTCGGAGTTACCATGTCGCGCGCCGTCGCAGCCCTC
>JAEUAC010000036.1 GCA_019695455.1 Methylorubrum extorquens
GGCTCGGCCGCGGCCCGGCGGGGGCTGCGCGCGCTGGAATCCAGCATCCCGCACGCGCCGGCCAGGAGGGCGGGCGCGGCCGCGAGGCCGCCGGCGACGAATCGGCGGGACGGAGGGAGGGATGTCACGCGCGGGTCCGCATGGAACGGTCTTCCTCGAAAGGCCGCAGGAACTCGCGTCCACACTCGCAGGTCGTGGACAAGAAAGGATGAATGGTCGCGCCGTTCCGTCCGGCGCGACGCCGTGCCAGGGTGCCCGCATGAGCGTCACGATCGACAACCGGACCGCCCGCGGCCCGCGGGCCCGGGCCGCGCGGGAGCCGGGGCGCGGCCCCGCGACCTTCACGGCCTTCGGGCTCGCGGCCGAGGCGGCGCCGCTCGCGCCCGGCCTCTACGTGGTCGCGACGCCGATCGGCAATCTCGGGGACGTGTCGATCCGGGCCCTGCAGGTGCTGGCGGCGGCGGACGCCGTGCTCGCCGAGGACACGCGCGTCACGCGGCACCTGCTCGCGCATTACGGCATCACGACCCCGCTCGTGAGCTACCACGAGCATTCCAACGCCGCCGTCCGCGAGCGCATGATCGCGCGCATCGGCGACGGCCAGGCGCTCGCGCTCGTGTCGGACGCGGGCACGCCGCTCGTGTCCGACCCGGGCTACCGCCTGGTCGAAACGGCCGTCGCCGCGGGGCTGCCCGTCGTGCCCCTGCCCGGCGCCTCGGCCGCGCTCGCGGCCCTCGTCGTCTCGGGCCTGCCGACGGACCGCTTCTTCTTCGAGGGCTTCCTGCCCGCGAAGGCCGGGCCGCGTCGGGCCCGCCTCGCCGCGCTCGCCGGCATCCCGGGCACGCTCGTCCTCTACGAGGCCCCGCACCGGCTGGCGGACTCGCTGGCCGACATGGCGGCGGTGCTCGGCCCCCGGAACGCCGCGGTCGCGCGCGAGCTGACCAAGCTCTTCGAGACCGTGCGGCGCGGCTCCCTCCCGGACCTCGCGGCCGCCTACGGGGCGGAGCCGCAGCCGAAGGGCGAGATCGTGGTGCTGGTCGCGCCGGCCGGCGAGGCCGTGCGGGAGGAGGAGGTGCGGGCGACCCTCGACGACAAGCTGCGCGAGGCGCTGGCCTCCCACACCGTGAAGGACGCGGCCGCGCTCGTCGCGATCGAATCCGGCCTGCCGAAGCGCGAGGTCTACGCACGGGCTCTCGAACTCTCGCGGGCGCCGGCCGGCGGCGAACCCGGATGAGGACCGCGGCCGGGCGGCGCCTGTTCACGCTGGTCCGGGGCCGGAACGCCGAACGCCTCGCGCTCGTCTGGCTGATGCTGCGCGGCTACCGGCCGCTCGCCCGGCGCTACGCGGCCGGCGGCGGCGAGATCGACCTCGTCATGCGCCGCGGCGACGTGCTCGCCTTCGTCGAGGTCAAGGCCCGCGCCTCGATGGAGGCCGCCCTCACGGCGATCGAGCCGGCGAAGCGCCGGCGCATCGGCAGGGCCGCCCGCACCTGGCTCGCCCGCCACCCGGCCCATGCCGGCCTGACGCTGCGCGGCGACGCCGTGTTCCTGGCCCCCGGCCACTGGCCCCGCCACCACGTCGCGGCCTTCGCGCTCGACCTCGGATCGGCCTGACTTTGACCCCGGAGGGCGACCCGGAGCGCGCCTGGCGGCCGATGCGGCCCGAGGACGTACCGGCCGTGATCGACCTCGCGGCCGTCGTGCACCCGACCTTCCCCGAACGCCCGGCCGTGTTCCTGGACCGGATCGCGCTCTGCCCCGAGGGGGCCCTGGTCGCCGACCGGCCCGACGTCCGGGCCGGCCTCGCGGCCTATGCCCTGGCCCATCCGGCGTCGCGCCACGCGCCGCCGCGGCTCGACACCGTGCTCGGCCGCCTGCCGGCGGATGCCGACGCCCTCCACGTCCACGACCTCGCGGTCGATCCGGCCTGTCGGGGCCGGGGCCTCGCCGAGGCGGCCGTCCGGCGCCTCCTCCGCCTGGCGGACGCGCGCTTCGCCGCCGCGACGCTCGTCTCGGTCCACGGCACGCCGCCCTTCTGGGAGCGGTTCGGCTTCCGGCCCCGCCCCGACCTCCTGGCGCCCGGACGGCTCGCGACCTACGGGACGGACGCCGTCTTCATGCTGCGGGAGCGGCCCTCCGCCGGGGCGCCGCGCGACAGGCCGGGCCCGGGCGGCTAGAAGGCCCGCGACACCCGCCGAAAGCGCCCGATGCCCGATTTCGCCATCCAGGTCGTGCCCGTCACGCCCTTCCAGCAGAACTGCTCGATCGCCTGGTCGCAGGCGACGCGGCGCGGTTCGGTGATCGATCCGGGCGGCGATCTCGACGCGATCCGGGCCGCGATCGCGCGGGCGGGCGTCATGATCGACCAGATCGTGCTCACGCACGGCCACATCGACCACGCGGGCGGGGCCGCCGCCCTGAAGGACGAGCTCGGCGTCGCGATCGTGGGCCCGCACGCGGCCGACGCGCCGCTGCTGGCGCGCCTCGCCCTGCAGGGCCGCCAGTACGGGCTCGACGACGCCCGGGACGTGGTGCCGGACCGCTTCCTGGAGGAGGGCGAGACGCTGGAGATCGGCGGCGCGACCTTCGACGTGCTGCATTGCCCCGGCCACTCGCCGGGCTCGGTCGTCCTCGCCTCGCCGGTCCTGAAGTTCGCCTTCATGGGCGACGTGCTCTTCAACGGCTCCGTCGGCCGGACCGACCTCCCGGGCGGCAGCCACGAGACCCTGCTGCGCTCCATCCGCGACAAGGTGCTGCCGCTCGGCGACGACATGGCCTTCCTGCCGGGCCACGGACCGGGCTCGACGGTCGGCCACGAGCGCATGACGAACCCGTTCCTGCGCTGAGGCGGCGGCAGATGCGTCCCCACCGCTCACCCCGGCGAAGGCCGGGGTCCAGGCCCGTGGCAGGCCCGTGCTGTTCCATGCAAACGGAGGATGGGTCCCGGCCTTCGCCGGGACGAGCGGTGGTGCGTCGAGGTCGAGCGAGGCGTTTCCCATGACCGGCCGCCGCATCGCCTTCGTGGCGACGGAGGATTGGTTCGTCGCCTCGCATTTCCGGCCGATGATCCGGGCCGCGCAGGGCATGGACCTCGCCGTCGACGTGATCGCCCGCGTGCGGGCGCATCGCGACGTCCTGGAGGCGGACGGAGCGCGCGTGATCGCGCTCGAGGCGGAGCGGCGGAGCCTGAACCCGATGGCGGCCGGCGACGCGGCCGGGCGGACGGCCGCGATCCTGCGGGCGACGAAGCCCGACATCGTGCACTGCATCGCGCTGCGGCCGATCCTCCTCGGCGGCACGGCCTGCCTCATGGCCGGCATCGACCGTCGCGTCTACGCACTCACGGGCCTCGGCTATATGGGCGTCCGGCCCGGCCTTGTCGGCGCGGCGGCGCGGCGCGCGCTCCGGTTCGCCGTGACGGGTCCCCTGCGGAGCCGGGGCACGCGCTTCCTGTTCGAGAACGCCGACGATCCCGGCCTCCTCGGCCTCGCGCCGGGCGACCGGGGCGTCGCCATCGTCGGCGGCGCCGGGATCGATCCCGATCTCCTGCGTCCCGCTCCCCTCCCGCCGGCGCCGCCGCTGCGGGTCGCGCTCGTCGCCCGCATGCTCTGGCAGAAGGGGGCGGATCTCGCCGTCGAGGCCGTCCGGGCGCTCCGCCGCGAGGGGGTCGCGATCGAGCTGTCCCTCCACGGCGCGCCCGATCCGTCGAACCCGCGCGCCATCCCGGCCGCGACGCTCGCCGCCTGGTCGGCCGAGCCCGGCATCCGCTGGCACGGGCCGACGGACGACGTGGCGGCCGTCTGGGCGGGTCACCACGTCGCCGTCCTGCCGTCCCGCGGCGGCGAGGGGCTGCCGCGCACGCTGCTGGAGGCGGCGGCCTGCGGCCGGGCCATCGTGACGACGGACGTGCCCGGCTGCCGCCACCTCGTGCGGGACGGGCTCGACGGGTTCGTCGTGCCGCCGGGCGACGCCGCCGCGCTGGCCGACGCGCTCCGGCGGCTCGCGGCGGATCCGGCCCTGGTCGGCCGCATGGGGGCGAGCGCCCGGGCGCGCGTCGAGGACGGGTACACGGAGCGCGACGTGGCGGCCGCCGTGCAGCGCCTCTGGACCGGGATGCTCGACGCGTGATCCTCGACCGCGACGCCTTCATCCTGGCGGAGACGCGGCTGCGGCCCGTGCCGCACGCGCCCGAGATCAGCCTCCACGTGGCCGACGAGGCGACGCCGCTGTGGCAGCGCACGGAGGACGAGCTCGGCACGATCGGCCTGCCGCCGCCCTTCTGGGCCTTCGCCTGGGCCGGCGGGCAGGCGCTCGCCCGCTACGTCCTCGACCGGCCGGAGCTCGTGGCGGGCAAGCGCGTCCTCGACGTCGCGTCGGGCTCCGGCCTCGTCGCGATCGCGGCCGCCATGGCGGGCGCCGGCCCCGTCGAGGCGGCCGACATCGACGCCTTCGCGACCGCCGCCATCGCCCTCAACGCGCGGGCCAACGGCGTCGCCGTCGCGCCCCGCCTGGAGGACCTCGTCGGCCGCGACGAGGGCTGGGACGCCGTGTT
>JAEUAC010000084.1 GCA_019695455.1 Methylorubrum extorquens
CTCATCGTGGCCGGCATCGTCGGCCTGAAGCTCGTCTCCTGACGGGCGCCTGAGACGGGCGGCGGCGAAGGCTCCGAACACGGCCACGAGCGTCCCGGCGATCCCGAACCAGGTGGCGGCGTATTGCGCGTGGTTGTTCGGCAGGTCGACCTGCGTCTGCCCGCCGCGCGGCCACCCTCCCGGGTTCGGCGTTCCGTCGGCATCCACGTAGAAGGGCGCCACGGGGCCGGTTCCGCGCGCGGCCGCCATGGCGGCGAGATCCCGCACGAACCACTCCTCCCGCGCGGGATCGTTCGGCGGGACGAAGCGCGGGCGCGGCTCGGGATTGCGGAGCAGGCCCGTGACGGCCACGCGACCCGAAACCTGCCCCTCGCGGCGCGTCGCCGGATCGCGCTTCTCCGTCCGGACGAAGCCGCGATTAACGACGATCGTCGACCCGTCGTCCCGGCGCAGCGGCGTGAACACGTAGAAGCCCTGCAGCGGCAGGCCGCGCCGCTCTTCGGCGAGCCCGTGCACGGCCACCTCCTTGTCGTGCAGGAAGGTGCCCTCCAGGCGCACGCGACGGAACTCGTCGGCTCCGGCGTCCCACGAGGCCCAGGCGGCGACGGGCGGGACGGAGACGGGTGCGCCGGTCGTGCGTTCGGCGACGGCCTGCAGGAGCGCCTCCTTCCAGGCCTTCCGGTCCAGCTGCCAGACGCCGAGTCCGACGAGGACGCAGAAGACGGGAAGGGCGGCGAGCGCCGGGCCGACGAGGCTGCGCAGGCCGCGCGAGGCGGGACGGGTCGCGGTCACCGCCGGATCCGACCCTCCTCGGCCTTGTTCTGGTACTGGAGGGCGATGAGGAGCCCCTTGGCGGGGCGGACGAGCCCGAACGACAGGAGCAGCGTCACCGGGACGGTGACGGCCATGATGATCCAGAGCCGCGGCTGGAACGTGAACTCCATCCAGAGCGCCAGCGCGACGACGACGATGCCCACGAACGACATGACGAAGAAGGCGGGACCGTCGCCCGAATCGATGAAGCGGAAATCGAGGCCGCAGCTCTCGCAGGCCGGCCGGGTGGCCAGATAGCCGTCGAACAGGCGCCCGCGCCCGCAGCGGGGGCAGCGGCCCCGCAGCCCGACGGACAGGGCGGAGGGGGGCGACCTGTCGTAGCTCTGGTTTTCGGGCGCCATGGCTCTCGATCGGATGCGAAAAGGGCGGCCCCAGGGGCCGCCCTCCATATGGTGACGATCTCCGGACGGATCAGTGGCCGGAATGGGCGCCCGATCCCCAGACGTAGATGGCGGCGAAGAGGAACAGCCACACCACGTCGACGAAGTGCCAGTACCAGGCGGCGAACTCGAACCCGAGATGGCGGGTGGGCGTGAACTGCCCGAGATACTCGCGCCACAGGCAGACGGCGAGGAAGATCGTGCCGATCAGGACGTGGAAGCCGTGGAACCCCGTCGCCATGAAGAAGGTGGCGCCGTAGATGTGGCCCGAGAACCCGAAGGCGGCGTGGCTGTACTCGAACATCTGGCAGATCGAGAACAGCAGGCCGAGACCGACCGTCAGCCCGAGAGCCTGCAGGACGCCCTTGCGGTCGCCTTCGAGCATCGCCTGGTGCGCCCACGTGACGGTCGTGCCGGACGTGAGCAGGATGAGGGTGTTGAGGAGCGGCAGGTGCCAGGGATCGAACGTCTCGATGCCCTTCGGCGGCCACGCGCCGAGGAGCTGCGAGCGCGTGACCTGGACGGGGTCCGCCGGGTAGAGGGCGGCGTCGAAATAGGCCCAGAACCACGCGACGAAGAACATCACCTCCGAGGCAATGAACATGATCATGCCGTAGCGGTGGGACAGCTGCACGACGCGTGTGTGGTTGCCGCCCGGGCCGGCCTCGCGCGTCACGTCCGTCCACCAGGACGCCATCACGTAGAGCACGCCGAGGAAGCCGGCGCCGAGCACGTAGGGCCCCATCTTGAGCCCGAGCACGGGCAGGCTCTTCATGGTGAGCACCATGCCGACCATCATGACGAAGGCCGCGACCGAGCCCATCAGGGGCCACGGGCTCGGGTCGACGAGGTGGTAGTCGTGCTTGATCTCGGCGGTCTGTGCCATGCGGCGCTCCAAGTGGCTGCACGACGGCCGCCAGCGGGTGTTTTCTTCCTAAGGCGAGGGCCCGTCGCGGGTCCAGCCCTAAAGCTTCGGCTTTCCGCTCTCGCGGGAGACGGTCTCGACCGGCTGCCCGTTGCGGGAGGTGAAATAGGTGTACGAGAGCGTGATCGTGGAGAGGCCGTCCAGCGTCGTGTCGGCCTTGATGGCCGGGTCGACGTAGAACACGACCGGGAAGTCCATGGCCTCGCCGGGCTTCAGCGTCTGGTCGTCGAAGCAGAAGCACTTCAGCTTCACGAAGTAGGCGCCGGCCTGGCCGGGCTGCACGTTGTAGCTCGCGATGCCCGTCGAGGCCCGCCGCCCGTCGTTGCGCACGCGGAAGAAGGTCGTGATCGTCTCGCCGATCTTGGCCTCGATCTGGGGCGTCTCGGACACGAAGCTCCAGTCGAGGCCGGAGGCGACGTTCGTATCGAAGCGGACGATCACGGTCCGCTCGAGCACTTCGGTCGGCGCCGTGGTGCCGACGAGCGGCGTGCCGTCGTAGCCGGTGACGCGGCAGAAGAGGTTGTAGAGCGGCACGGACGCATAGGCGGCCCCGACCATCACGGCCGCGAGACCGAGGCAGGCCGCGCCCGTGTTGCGGATCCGGCGCGCCAGCAGCGCCTCGCGTTCGGCGGGACCCATCAGAGCGGCCTGTTCAGGACCTGGGGTCCGAGCTTGGCGATCGTCACGGCGTAGAAGAGCAGCACCATGAAGCCGAGCGCGAGCGCGATGGCGAGCGAGCGCATGCGGCGGCGGCGCGCCTGTTCGGGCGTGAGCAGGGGAGGGGTGGGATCCATCAGAGGAGGCCCGGGACGGACCGGAACAGGCCGAGCCCGTGCTCCGCCAGGAGCGCCGCGAAGATGGCGAAGAGGTACAGGATCGAGAAGCCGAAGAGCTGCATGGCGACCCGGGACGCCTCGTCGCCGACGCGGACGCGGTAGACCTTCACGGCGAGCGCCAGCATGGCGAGGCCGAGCACGCCCGCGACGATCGCGTAGAGCAGCCCGCCGAAGCCGAGCGGCACGGGCAGCAGCGCGACCGGGACCACGATCAGCGAATAGACGAGGATATGCGTCCGGGTCGCGTCCGGGCCCCGCACGTTCGGCATCATGGGGATGCCGGCGCGCGCGTAATCCTCGGACTTCACGAGCGCGAGCGCCCAGAAATGCGGGGGCGTCCAGAGAAAGATGATGAGGCAGAGCGTCAGGCCGGCGACGCCGACCGAGCCGGTCACGGCCGCTTCCGCGACGACCGGCGGAAGGGCGCCCGCGAGACCGCCGATGACGATGTTCTGGTCCGTCCGCCGCTTCAACCCCATCGAGTAGAGGACGGCGTAGAACACGATCGTGAAGGCGAGGAGCCCGGACGCGAGCCAGTTCGCGATCAGGCCGAGCGCGAGGACGGAGCCGATCGAGAGCGTGAGGCCGAAGGCGAGGGCCGAATCGGGCGCGATGCGGCCGGCCGGGATCGGCCGCGTGCGGGTGCGCGACATGACGGCGTCGATGTCGGCGTCCCACCACATGTTGAGGCAGCCCGAGGCGCCGGCCCCGATCGCGATCATCAGGAGCGACGCGCCCGCGATGACGGGGTTCGCGGCGGCGTGCGGCACGAGCATGCCGACGAGGGCCGTGAACACGACGAGGACCATGACGCGCGGCTTGAGCAGCGCCAGGTAGTCGCGGACCTCGCCGCCGCCGGCTTCGGCCCGGGCGGGGAAGCCGATCTCGTCGACGGCGAGCGTGGTGGTCAGGGTTGCCATGGGGTCAAGCGATCTCGGATCGGGCGGCGCGCCTCCGCCGTGGGCGGGGCGCGCCTGCCGTCAATGCTCCGTGTCGACGATGCGGGGCAGCGTCTCGTACTGGTGGAACGGAGGCGGGGAGGAGAGCGTCCATTCCAGCGTGGTGGCGCCGGGACCCCAGGGATTCGCGGCCGCCTGCACGCCCGACGAATAGGCCTTGTAGATCCCGTAGAGGAAGATGCCGAGGCCGGCGAAGAACAGGTACGCCCCGAAGGAGACGATCCGGTTCCAGTCGGCGAAGGCGTCCGGGTAGTCCGCGTAGCGGCGCGGCATGCCGGCGAGCCCGAGGAAGTGCATCGGGAAGAACAGGATGTTCGCGCCCGCGAAGGCCACCCAGAAGTGCAGGATGCCGATGTTCTCCGGGATGATGCGCCCGGTCATCTTCGGGAACCAGTAGTACACGCCGCCGAAGATCATGAACACGCCGCCGAGCGACAGCACGTAGGGGAAGTGCTCGACCACGTAGTAGGTGTCGTGCATGTAGCGATCGACGCCGGCGTTCGACAGGACGACGCCGGTGACGCCGCCGACCGTGAACAGGAAGATGAAGCCGACGGCCCAGTGCATGGCGGCCGAGAACTTGATCGACCCGCCCCACATGGTGGCGATCCAGGAGAAGATCTTCACGCCCGTCGGCACCGCGATGACCATCGTGGCGAAGACGAAATAGGCCTGCGTCTGGAGCGAGAGGCCGACCGTGTACATGTGGTGCGCCCACACGACGAAGCCGACGACGCCGATCGCCACCATGGCGTAGGCCATGCCGAGGTAGCCGAAGATGGGCTTCTTCGAGAACGTGGACACGATGTGCGACACGATGCCGAAGGCCGGCAGGATCATGATGTACACTTCGGGGTGCCCGAAGAACCAGAACAGGTGCTGGTAGAGCACCGGATCCCCGCCGCCCGCGGGGTCGAAGAACGTCGTCCCGAAGTTGCGGTCCGTCAGCAGCATCGTGATGGCGCCGGCCAGGACCGGCAGGGCCAGGAGGAGCAGGAACGCCGTCACGAGGATAGACCAGGCGAAGAGCGGCATCTTGTGCAGCGTCATGCCCGGCGCGCGCATGTTGAGGATGGTCGTGATGAAGTTGATCGCGCCGAGGATCGAGGCCGCGCCCGCGAGGTGGAGCGAGAAGATGCCGAAATCGAGCGCCGGACCCGGATGGCCCGTCGTCGAGAGCGGCGGGTACACGGTCCAGCCGCCGCCGAACCCGTAGGAGCCCGGGGCGCCCTCGAAGAACAGCGACATGATGAGCAGGCAGAAGCCCGACACCGTCAGCCAGAACGAGATGTTGTTCATGCGCGGGAACGCCATGTCGGGCGCGCCGATCATCAGCGGCACGAACCAGTTCCCGAAGCCGCCGATGAGGGCCGGCATGACGAGGAAGAACACCATGATCAGGCCGTGGCCCGTCACGAAGACGTTGTAGGTCTGCGGGTTCGAGAAGATCTGCAGGCCCGGCTCCTGCAGTTCCATGCGCATGGCGATGGACAGGAGGCCGCCGATGATGCCCGCCATGAAGGAGAACAGCAGGTAGAGCGTGCCGATGTCCTTGTGGTTGGTCGAGTAGAGCCAGCGCCTCCACCCCGTCGGCGTGTGGTGAGCGTGGTCGTCGTGGTGACCGGCGTGTGCGGCATGGGCCATGGGGTGACCTCTTCGATCCTTGGGCGTGTTCAGCGGGCGTCGGCGAGGCGCCGGCTGCCGTCGTCCGTCGACGCGAACTTCGTCTTGGCTTCCGTGAGCCAGGCCGCATAGGCCTGCTCGCTGACCACCCGGATGGTGATCGGCATGAAGGCGTGGCGCTGGCCGCAGAGCTCAGAGCACTGGCCGTGGTAGGTGCCCTCGCGCTCGGCCTTGAACCACGTCTCGTTCAGGCGGCCCGGCACGGCGTCCATCTTCAGGCCGAAGGACGGCATGGCGAAGGAGTGGATGACGTCGGCCGACGTGACCTGCACCCGCACGATCTTGTTGACCGGCACGACCACGTCGTTGTCGGTCGCGAGCAGGCGGAGCTGGCCCGGCTTCAGGTCCTTCTCCTCGATCATGTTGGCGTCGAACTTGAAGCCGCCGCCCTGGTCGGCCGGATACTCGTATTCCCAGTACCAGGCGTGGCCGGTCGTCTTGATGGTCAGGTCCGCCTTCGGGATGATGAGCTGGTTGCGCAGCAGCCGGAAGGACGGGATCGCGATCACGACCAGGATCAGCACCGGGACGATCGTCCAGGCGATCTCGATCGCGGTGTTGTGCGACGTCTTGGACGGGGTCGGGTTGGCCTTCTCGTTGAAGCGCACGACGCAGATCACGAGGAGCGCCAGCACGAACAGCGTGATCGCCGTGATGATCCACATGAGCTCGGTGTGGAAGCCGTGAAGCTCGTGCGCGATGGGCGTCACGGGCTCCTGCATGGCGATCTGCCAGGGTTCCGGCTTGCCCGTGCCGGCCGCCAGGGCCGGCAGCGCCGCCACACCCGCGACCAGCGCGCACGCCGTCGCCACCCAGCCGCGCCCGATCAGCGTCGAACCCGCCCCGCGCCGAGATCCCATGTCCATGCCCGCCCAGAACTCCGCGGCTGGTGGACCCGGCGGTCGTCGAACTGGCGGCCCGGGGTCCACCGGAACGGGCTGTCCCGCCCGTGCCGATTGTCGCTTCTTACAGCTCGTCTAAGATCACAGAGGCGGCCTGGACGCAACGCCGGCCCCCGCACGGTTCCGTGCGTCAAAAGCGGTCCGCGCCCAGCTTGACACCGCGGGTCCCCGCATGGTCCGAACCGTCGGAGAGCCGCACGCCCGGAGGCTGGCGGCCGGCAGGATGGCGGCACGAATGCGACGGTTCCGACCGATGATCGCGCTCGGGCTGGCGGCCGCGGCGCTGTTCGGCCCGTCGTCCGCCGGCGCCCAGGGCGTGGTGAAGAACACTTTCGGCGATTGGCAGATGCGGTGCGAGACGCCCGCCGGCGCCAAGGCCGAGCAATGCGCCCTGGTTCAGAACGTCGCGGCCGAGGACCGGCCGAACGTGACGCTTCTCGTCATCATGCTGAAGACGGCGGATGCGAAGAGCCGGCTCCTCCGCGTCGTCGCGCCGCTGGGCGTCCTGCTCCCGGCCGGGCTCGGCCTGAAGATCGACGACACCGATGTCGGCCGCGCCGGGTTCGTGCGCTGCCTCACGACGGGCTGCGTCGCCGAGGTGGTCATGGAGGACAACCTCCTCAACCAGTTCAAGGCCGGCAAGACGGCCACGTTCATCGTCTTCCAGACTCCCGAGGAGGGCGTGGGCATCCCCGTCTCCCTGGAGGGGTTCGGGACGGGGTTCGACAGCCTTCCCTGACGGAGGATCGGGCATGATCGCGACACGCTCCTCGACGGCCGTCCGGGTCGTCACCCTCGGCGGGCTCGCGCTCGCCCTGGCGGGCTGCGGCTCGACGGCCGGCGGATCCGGTCCGGGTCCGCTCGGCAATCTCCTCGCCTTCGGCGCCGAAGGTCCGCCTCCCGTCGCGGCCGAGGCGCCGATCGACGTGCTCGATTGCCCGCCCGTGACGGTCGCGGAGGGCGCGGCCGCGGCGCGCGGCGGTGCGGGCGGCCAGGTCTCGATCTCCGACCTCGCCCGCGAATGCACGGGCCGCCGCGACGGCACGGTCCTCGTCAAGGTCGGCGTGCAGCTCCGCGCCCTCCTCGGGCCGGGCGGCGCGAGCGGGCGCTTCGATACGCCGGTCTCGATCGTGGTGCGGCGCGGCGATCAGGTGCTGTCGTCGCGCACCCGTCGCGTGGCGATCACGATCCCGGCCGGCCAGGCGGAATCGACGGCCTCGATCGTGGAGGACGGCCTCGTCGTGCCGCCCGGCACGGGCGAGTTCGAGGTCGAGGTCGCGCTCCGGGCGGGTGCGGCGGCCGCGCCGGCCCGTCGTCGCGGCCGGGGCTGAGCCGGCGCGCCCGCCTGCGCGGGGCGGCGCCCGCGTCAGCTCACCCGGCCGATGCAGAAGTCGACCGCTCCGGCCAGCGCCTGCTTGGCCGCGTTGCGGGGGAAGAGGGCCAGCGCGTCGCGCGCCATGGCGCCGTAATGGCGCGCCCGCTCGATCGTGTCCTCCAGCGCCCGGTGGCGCCGCATGATGGCGATCGCCTCCTCCAGGTCCCCGTCGCGCACGTCGATGCGCTCGAGCGTCCGGCGCCAGAATTCGCGCTCGGCCGCGTCGCCCCGGCGGAAGGACAGCACCACCGGCAGCGTGATCTTGCCCTCGCGGAAGTCGTCGCCCGCGTTCTTGCCGAGCGTCGCGGAGGCGCCGCCGTAATCGAGGGCGTCGTCGACCAGCTGGAAGGCGATGCCGAGGTTCATGCCGTAGGACCGGCAGGCCGCCTGCTCGGCCTTGGGCCGGTCGGCGATCACGGCGCCGACCTCGCAGGCGGCCGCGAAGAGCTCGGCCGTCTTGCCGCGGATGACCTGCAGGTACTCGTCCTCGTTGGTCTCCGTGTTCTTGGCGGCCGCGAGCTGCAGGACCTCGCCCTCGGCGATCACGGCGGCGGCGTTCGACAGGATGCCGAGCGCGGGCAGCGACCCCACCTCCACCATCATCTTGAAGGCCTGCCCGAGCAGGTAGTCGCCGACCAGGACGCTCGCCTCGTTGCCCCACTTCATGCGGGCGGCGATGCGGCCGCGCCGCATCTCGGAGGCGTCCACCACGTCGTCGTGCAGCAGCGTGGCCGTGTGCATGAACTCGACGGCCGCGGCGAGATTGACGTGCCCGCCGCCCGCGTAGTCGCAGAGCGAGGCGGTCGCCAGCGTCAGCATCGGCCGCAGCCGCTTGCCGCCCGACGAGATCAGGTGGTTGGCCACCTCGGGGATCATCGTGACGCGAGATCCCGTCCGCGCCACGATCAGGGCGTTGACGCGCCCCATGTCCTCGCGCACGAGGCCCACCAGCGCGTCGATGTCGGGCGCGGCGGAGGACCGGTCCTCGAATGAAACGACAACGCCCACGCTCGCGCTCCCTGGCGGCCGGCGCCCACCGGGTCGACCCGGCCACGACGCTCGCACGGACCCTGCAGTGCCGCAACGCGGGCCTGTGACGCAAGGGCCGGCGTCGGCCGAGGGCCGCGCGTGATCGAGCTGGTGCGCACGAACGACATCGTGCTGATCGGATTCCTGGAAGGGCTCCTCGAGCAGGAGGGCGTGCCGGTTCTGGTCGCCGACACGCACATGAGCGCGCTCGAAGGGTCCATCGGCATGTTCGGCCGGCGCCTTCTCGTGCCGTCCGATTGGGCGCCGCGCGCCCGGCGGCTCATTGCCGAGGCCGGGCTCTCGGCCGAACTGCGCGATGCCTGATCCCGACGTCACGGAGGACGCGCTGCTCGGCGGGACGGTCCGGCTGCTGCAGGTCCGGACCGGGCACCGTGCCGGCACCGACGCCGTGCTGCTCGCGGGCCTCTGCGGCGGGCGAAGCGGCGACCGCGTCGTCGACCTCGGCGCGGCGAGCGGCGCGGTGGGCCTGATGGTCGCCGCGCGGGTCGCGGTCGCCCGCCTGACCTTCGTCGACCGCGATGCCGGGCTGGTCGCGCTCTGCCGACGCAACGCCGATCTCAACGGGCTCTCCGGCCACGCGACCGCCGTGCTGGCCGACATCCTGTCGGCCGACGGGCTCGAGGGGCTCGACGCGGGAGCCGCCGACCTCGTCGTGACCAACCCACCCTATTTCGACGAGGCGACTCCTGCGTCGCCCCATCCGGGCCGACGCGCCGCGCATCGGATGGAGGGGGATGGCCTGGGAACGTGGCTCGGCGTCGCCGCGCGGCTCCTGGCGCATCGCGGGCGCCTGGCGCTCGTCCACCGGGCCGATGCGCTGGGCACCTGCCTCGCCGCGCTCCCGGGCGTGTTCGGCTCGGTCGAGATCGTGCCGATCCATCCGCGGGCCGAGCGGCCCGCCAATCGGATCGTGCTTCGCGCCGTGAAGAACGGACGATCCGCTCTCCGCATGATGCCGGGCCTGGTCCTGCACGGGCCGGACGGTCCGACGGCCGAGGCGACCGCGCTGCACGGCCCGCCGGAGCGGACCCCAGCGCCGGGCTAGCTTCCGGCGTTACTCGCCCGCCTTGGCGGTCGTGGCGCAGCCGATCCGGTCGGCCTCGCCGTAGCCGGCATAGACCACCTTGACCTTGCGGGCGCAGGCCGGATTCGGCTTGTCGGCCGCGTCCGTCTGGACGGACACGGAGACCGTGGGCGCGGTCAGGTCCGGCCCGTTCGATGCCGCCATGGCACCTCCGGCGAAGGCCACGCCCGTGAGGACGCAGGCGGCGGCCAGCAATCGAATAGCAACGTTCGGCGGAACCATCGGTCTCTCCCTGCACCGGACGCGACCGGCCGTCTGACGATCCAACCTCATGTCGGGTCGGTCCGCCGTGCCGTCGCGCACATCAACGCAAGTCTTCGTATGCGGCTGTAATGCTGCCGTGCCGGTGAATGTTCCAAGGTCGTCGCATTGCGTGGTTACTGATCAACCTCGATCCCGGACGCGGCTGCTTGACACGACGCGGAGCCCCCCCAAGGGTGCCGTCATGACCCATCTCGCTTCGTCCGCCGCCGAGGGCGCCGCGGCGCCGCGCCTGCGGCCCGACCGATCCTTCCAGGATCTCATCCTCTGCCTGCAGGTCTTCTGGGCGGGGCAGGGCTGCGCCGTGCTGCAGCCCTACGACATGGAGGTCGGCGCCGGCACGTTCCACCCGGCGACGACGCTGCGGGCGCTGGGTCCGAGGCCCTGGCGGGCCGCCTACGTGCAGCCCTCGCGCCGGCCCAAGGACGGGCGCTACGGCGAGAACCCGAACCGGTTGCAGCACTACTACCAGTTCCAGGTGATCCTGAAGCCGAACCCGCCGAACCTGCAGGAGCTCTACCTCGCATCGCTCGAGGCGATCGGCATCGACACGACGCTGCACGACGTCCGTTTCGTGGAGGACGATTGGGAGAGCCCGACGCTCGGCGCCTGGGGTCTCGGCTGGGAATGCTGGTGCGACGGCATGGAGGTGTCGCAGTTCACCTACTTCCAGCAGGTGGCGGGCGTGGAATGCGCGCCGGTCGCGGGCGAGCTGACCTACGGGCTTGAGCGGCTCGCCATGTACGTGCAGGGCGTCGAGAACGTCTACGACCTCAACTTCAACGGCCGCGAGGGCGACGAGCGCCTCTCCTACGGCGACGTGTTCCTGCAGGCCGAGCGGGAGTATTCGCGCCACAACTTCGAGGGCGCCGACACGGCCATGCTGTTCGAGCAGTTCCGCATGGCCGAGGGTGCCTGCCGCCGCTACCTCGACGAGAACTGGACGGGGGAGGGCGAGGCGCGCCGCCACGCGATGGCGCTGCCGGCCTACGAC
>JAEUAC010000135.1 GCA_019695455.1 Methylorubrum extorquens
CCTCGCCACGATCCGGACGGCCGGGCCCGATTCGCTCGTCCGCTACCGCTTCGGGCTCCGCACGGCGGATTACCTCCTGTGCGCCGCCTGCGGGACCTATGTCGCGGCCGTGCAGCCGGACGACCCGCCGATCGGCGTGGTCAATGTCGGCGGGCTGGGCGTCCCCGAGTTCGAGGATCGCGAGCCGGTCCCGGTCGACCACGCGGGCGAGTCGGTCGAGGCGCGTGCGGCCCGGCGACGATCGTACTGGATGCCGCTCGCGATCGCCTACACGGCGGATGGCGGCGCCCGCCACGCGGCGGAGGCCGCTCATGGGTGAGGCCGCCCTGAAACTCGGGCCCGGCCCGTCGGACATCGCGGCCCTGCCGGAGACGCTCGTCGGCGAGATCATCGACGGGATCCTCGAGGTCCAGCCGCGCCCCACGCCGCGTCACGCCGTCGCCGCGACGGAGCTTGGCTACGAGCTGATCGGCCGCTTCCGACGCGGCCGCGGTGGACCGGGCGGCTGGATCTTCATGGTCGAGCCGGAACTGCATCTCGGGCCTCACGTCGTGGTGCCGGACCTCGCGGGCTGGCGCCGCGAGCGGCTGCCCGCCGAGCCGGAGACCCCCTTCGTCGAGGTCGCGCCGGATTGGGTCTGCGAGATCCTGTCGCCCGCGACGGCGCGTCTCGACCGGGGGCCGAAGCGGCGCCTCTACGCCGAGGCGGCGGTCGGCCACCTCTGGCTCCTGGACCCGAATGCGGGTGAGCTCGAAGCCTTCGCCCTCGTCGGCGGCCGCTGGATGCTCCTCGCCACGATCCAGCGCGGGGAGGACGTGGCCGTCGCGCCGTTCGACGCCGCGTCGTTCCCCCTCGACGATCTCTTCCCTTTCGATACGCCGCCCGCGACGGAGGCCTGACGCCATGCCGACCAACATCCTCATGCCCGCCCTCTCTCCGACGATGGAGAAGGGCAACCTGGCCAAATGGCTCAAGAAGGAGGGCGACACGATCAAGTCGGGCGACATCATCGCCGAGATCGAGACCGACAAGGCGACCATGGAGGTCGAGGCGGTCGACGAGGGCGTGCTCGCCAAGATCACGGTGCCGGACGGCACCTCCGACGTGCCCGTCAACCAGGTGATCGGCGTGATCGCGGCCGAGGGCGAGGACGTGTCGGCGGCCGCCGCGAGCGCGGGCGGAGGGGCCGCCGCGGCACCCGAGCCTCCCAAGGCCGAAGCTCCGAAGGCGGCACCGGCGACCGGGGAGGGGCAGCCCTCCTATGCGAGGGTCGACCAGGCGCCGAAGGCCGCCGCCGAACCGTCCGCCGCCACCGCGGCGAGCGCGGCCCCGAAGGCGAACGGCGCCGTGGCGCCGGCCTCCGGCGAAGGCGGTCGCGTCTTCGCCTCGCCGCTCGCGCGCCGCATCGCGAAGGAGGGTGGGATCGACCTCGGGGGCCTCGCGGGATCCGGCCCGCACGGCCGCATCGTGATGGCCGACGTGCAGGCCGCGAAGGCCGGCGGCGGCGCGAAGGCGGCCCCGGCCGCGGCGGCGCAGCCGGGCGCAGGACCTGCCGCTGCACCCGCGCCAAAGGCGGCGGCCGCGGCCGCTCCGGCCGGCATGAGCGCCGATGCCGTGATGAAGATGTACGAGAAGGGCTCCTACGAGGAGATCGCGCTCGACGGGATGCGGAAGACGGTCGCGAAGCGGCTCACGGAATCGAAGCAGACGGTCCCGCACTTCTACCTGTCGCTCGACGTCGAGCTCGACGCCCTGATGGCCCTGCGCGAGCAGGTCAACGGGGGCGCCCCGAAGGACAAGGACGGCAAGCCCGCCTTCAAGCTGTCGGTCAACGACTTCGTCATCAAGGCGCTGGCTCTGGCACTGCAGCGCGTGCCGGATGCGAACGCCGTCTGGGCCGAGGACCGCATCCTGAAGTTCGCGCATTCGGACGTCGGCGTCGCGGTGGCGATCGAGGGCGGATTGTTCACGCCCGTCATCCGCAAGGCCGAGCAGAAGACGCTGTCGGCGATCTCGAACGAGATGAAGGACCTCGCGGGCCGTGCCCGCAAGCGGCGTCTGAAGCCCGAGGAGTATAGCGGCGGATCGACCGCCGTCTCGAACCTCGGCATGTTTGGAATCAAGAACTTCCAGGCGGTCATCAATCCTCCGCATGCGTCCATCCTGGCCGTCGGGGCGGGCGAGAAGCGGGTGGTCGTGAAGGGTGACGCGCCGGCGGTGGTGCAGGCTATGACGGTGACGCTGTCGGTCGACCACCGGGCGGTGGACGGGGCGCTGGGGGCGGAACTCCTCGGCGCCTTCAAGGCGCTGATCGAGGCGCCGATGACGATGCTCGTGTGAGGCGCGGCCGCGGGCTCCGCCTCTACCTCGCCGGGCCCGAGGTCTTCCTGCCCGACGCGGCCGCGATCGGGGAGGCCAAGAAGGCGATCTGCTCGAGCGTTGGATTCGTTGGCGTTTTCCCGCTCGACGACCCCGCCGAGGTCGAGCCGGACGCGGCCGGCATCTATGCGCGGTGCATCGCCATGATGCGCGGCTGCGACGCCGTCGTCGCGAACCTGACGCCCTTCCGGGGGATCGGGGCGGATGTCGGGACGGCGTTCGAACTCGGCTTCATGGCGGCGTCCGGCAAGCCGCTCTTCGGCTATTCCAACGTGCCCGGCACGGTGTTGGCGCGTACCGGCGCAGCGGCGCGTGCCGGTTCGATCGCGATCCCGGCCGGCGCCGCGATCGAGGATTTCGGCCATTTCGACAACCTGATGCTCGCCGAGGCCCTGGCGACCGATGGCGGCGTCCGGTTGCCGCCCGCGCCCGTCGCCGATCCCGACCGGGAGCTGTCGGTCTTCCGGGCCTGCATCGAATCGGCCGCGCGGCGGCTCGGCGGCGGGGTGGTCACGAAATCCTAAAGCGAAGGCGGCAGGGTCGCGACGATCCCCGGAGCCGCGACCCGTGTCAGCCGCCCTCAGCCTGCCCTCGGCCGCCCCCCGGCCGCCCGTCCTCGCGAGCGGCGACGCCGCCTGGCAGGGGCGGGCCATGTTCCTCCTGTCGCTGCGGGCGCGGGGCGTGTTCGACACGAACGTGCTGCGCGCGATGGAGCTCGTCCCGCGGGACCTGTTCGCTCCCCGCCGCTTCGCCGATCTCGCCCGCTCGGAGGTCGCGCTGCCGCTCGCCTGCGGCCAGACCATGACGGGCCCGGCCTCCGTCGCCGCCATGCTGGTCGCGCTCGATGTGCGGCCCGGGCAGCGCGTGCTGGAGGTCGGCACCGGCTCGGGCTACGTGGCGGCGCTGCTCGCCCGGATGGGCGCCGAGGTGGTCTCCGTCGAGCGCCACGCGATCCTGGCCGACAGCGCGGCGCTGCGCCTGACGGCGGCCGGCCTCGCCGAGGCCGTCACGGTCGTGGTGGGCGACGGCCTCGCGGCGGGCGCCGGGGACGAGCGCTTCGACCGCATCCTCCTGAACGGGTCCGTCTTCGCCATGCCGCCGGCCCTGACCTCCCGCCTGTCGGTCGGCGGCCGGGCCGTCGGGGCGCTCGCGAGCGGCCTCGGCCCGGTCCTCGCGACCGTGACGCGCAAGCCCGACGGCGCCCTCGCCACCCAGCGCGGGACCGTCCTGCGCATCGCGCCGCTGGTCGAGGCCCGAAACCCTAAGGCCGCGGGCCCGTCCGAAACGGAAGCTTAACCCCAACAAGGCATGAATCAGGACAGTAGCGTTGGCGTCGTGTTGCGGGTGTTTCGATGCGTTACGGTCCTTTCGACGAGTTGGTTCGTGGCGTCTCGCGGTTCGCCGTGGTGGCCGTGATCGGAGGCATGGCGGCAGCCTGCTCGGCCGATTCGATGCGGTTCTCGGAGACGCCGTTCGCCAATCCGTTCGGGTCGGGCGGGCAGGCCGAGCCGGGCATGACGGGCTCCATCGACGCCGCGGCGCCGGCCCCGGCGCCCCGCATGCCGCGCTCCAGCGTCTCGTCCGCCCCGCTCTCGCCGGTCGCGGCCGCTCCCGTGTACAACCGGCCGACCACGATCGCCGCCGCCCCCGCCGCCTCGCCGTCCCGCTCGGGCGCCTCGGGCTGGAGCGCGGAGGGCGGCACCCCGATCACGGTCGGATCGGCCGATAGCCTGACGACGCTCTCCGACCGCTACGGCGTGCCGGCGGCCGCCATCCTGTCCGCCAACGGCATCGCGGCCCGGGACGTCTCCGCCGGGCGCCGCCTCGTGATCC
>JAEUAC010000238.1 GCA_019695455.1 Methylorubrum extorquens
CGGTCGTAGGCCTCGATGAGATCCTTCATGACGTGCGCCTCCTCGATCGTGAGGCCTTCCATGGGAAGGCCCCCGAAGGTGGCGAGCGTGCGGGAGATCGTGTTCACGATCTCCCAGCCGCTGTCGCGCATGCCGAGACGGTACGTCATGGTGCGCGACAGAATCTGAGTCGCGCCTCCCGCGAAAGGGCGGTTTCGACACGTATGCACAGGCGCGGCCCCGAGGCGGCCGGCCCGAAACCTTCACGAAGTCCTTACCCTAACGGCAGCCGGACCGGCGCGAGGAGGATCGTCCGCTCCCGGGCGGGTTTGATCCGGACGAGGAGGAGACGACGTGTCCGGTGCATTCCAGAGGTTCCTGCGGGACGAGAGCGGCGCGACGGCCATCGAATACGGGCTCATCGCGGCGCTGGTCGCCGTCGTTTGCATCGCGGCGCTGCGGACGGTCGGCGGCAACCTGAACCGCACCTTCGTCAGCGTCGGGCAGGCGCTCAGCCGCTGACCTATTCGGCGAGCTCGCGCATGACGCGGATCAGGTCGGCCTTGCCCTCGAAGCCGATGCCCGGCAGCTCCGGCATCGTGATGTGCCCGTCCTCCACCCGCACCCCGTCCGGAAAGCCGCCATAGGGCTGGAAGAGGTCCGGGTAGCTCTCGTTGCCGCCCAGGCCGAGCCCGGCCGCGATGTTGAGCGACATCTGGTGGCCGCCATGCGGGATGCAGCGCGCGGGCGACCAGCCCTCCTGGCGCAGCACGTCGAGCGTCCGCAGGTACTCGCAGAGGCCGTAGGACAGGGCGCAGTCGAACTGCAGCCAGTCGCGGTCCGGCCGCATGCCGCCGTAGCGCAGGAGGTTGCGGGCGTCCTGGTGCGAGAAGAGGTTCTCGCCCGTCGCCATCGGGCCCGGGTAATGCGGGGCGAGCGCGGCCTGGAGCGCGTAGTCGAGCGGGTCGCCCGCCTCCTCGTACCAGAAGAGCGGGTAGTCCCGGAGCAGGTCCGCATAGGCGAGGGCGGTGGCGAGATCGAAGCGGCCGTTCGCGTCCACGGCGAGCCGGCCGCGCCCCTCGATCTCGGCGAGCACGGCCTCGATGCGGCGGCGGTCCTCGTCGAGCGAGGCGCCGCCGATCTTCATCTTCACGACCGTGTAGCCGCGGTCGAGGTAGCTGCGCATCTCGGCGCGGAGCTGGCCGTCGTCCTTGCCCGGATAGTAGTAGCCGCCCGCCGCATAGACGAAGACGCGCGGGTCCGCCGTGCCGCCGTAGCGATCGGCGAGAAGCCGGAAGAGGGGCACGCCCGCGATCTTCGCCACGGCGTCCCAGACGGCCATGTCGATCGTGCCGACGGCGACCGAGCGCTCGCCGTGGCCGCCGGGCTTCTCGTTGGTCATGGCGGCCGCCCAGACCCGGTCCGGGTCGAGGTTGGCGCCCGAGGCGTCGAGCAGGCTCTCGGGCGCGGCCTCCAGGATGCGGGGCGCGAAGCGCTCGCGGATCAGGCCGCCCTGGCCGTAGCGGCCGTTCGAGTTGAACCCGTAGCCGACCACCCGGCGGCCGTCGCGGACGACGTCCGTGACGACGGCGACGAGGCTCGTCGTCATCTTGGTGAAGTCGATATAGGCGTTGCGGATCGGCGACGCGATCGGCTGCGTGACCTCGCGGACGTCGAGGATGCGGACGGACACGGCTTCTCTCCTCAATCGATCCGGTCGGGGTCGCCGGTGAACTCGGCCGTGCAGAACGTGCCGCCGACGAAGCGCCGGGACAGGTCGTCCGGCAGGGCCGGGAGGTCCGCGTCCCGGTAGGCGTCGGACGAATCCCGGATGTCGAAGGCGACCTCGTGGATGTCGTCGTTGGTCCAGAACGGCGTCGACGAATGCGACGAGCCGTAGGGCGTGATGAAGTGGAAGCGCTCGGCGTCGATCAGGCCCGCGACCATGCGGACGAGGTCGCCGGGGCTGAGCCAGGTGGCGAGCTGGCGCCGGTCCTGCGGCGTCGGCTGCATGGAGCCGATGCGCAGGCAGGCGACCTCCAGGCCGTACTTGTCGGCGTACATCCGCCCGAGCGCCTCGCCGAAGACCTTCGACAGGCCGTAGCGGCTGTCGGGACGCGTCGGCGAGGTCCGGTCGAGGACGCGGTCGGTGCGGTGGAAGCCGACGGCGTGGTTCGAGGAGGCGAAGATCACGCGCCGCACGCCGTTCAGGCGCGCGGCCTCGAACAGGTTGTAGCAGCCCTCGATGTTCGGCCCGAGGATGCCGGGCCAGGGCGCCTCGACGGGCTGGGCCGCGAGGTGGACGGCGCAGTCGATGTCGCGCGTGATGGCCTCGCACCACGCCATGTCCCGGATGTCGCCGACCGAGACCTCCTCGCCCGGGCGGGCGAGGCCGAGATCGGCCCGGTCCGCCATGCGGAAGGTCGCGTAGCGGCCCGCCAGGCCGTCGCGCAGCACGCTGCCGACGCCGCCGGCCGCGCCCGTCAGCAGGACACGGGTCTCGGGCCGGGGCGGGGGTGCGATCTCGTGGGGCGGCATGTCGATCTCCTGCGGCCGGCTGGGCCCGCTCCGCGCGGGGTCAGGTGCGGCTCTTCATCATGCGGGTGGGCGTGTAGGTGACGACCGTCTCGCCGCGCTGGTTCACGATCTCGTTGCGGGTCGTGACGATGCCCCGGCCCGGACGGCTGGTGAGACGCGAGGCCGTCACCTCGCAGCGCACGTGGATCGTGTCCCCCGCGACCGTCGGCCGGTGCACGTCGAGCTGCATGCCCAGGAAGGCGAGGCCGGTATGCTGGCCCGTCGCGTTCAGGACGAGCCCTTCGGCGAAGCTGTAGACCAGGGCGCCGGGCGCGACGCGGCCGGGGAGGGCGGATTCCGTCGCGGCGTGGTCCAGGTCCGTGAACAGGGCCTCCACCATGCCGGTCGCGCCGACGAAGGCCGTGATGTCCGCCTCCGTGACCGTGCGGCCGATGGTGCGGAAGCGCCGTCCGACCGGCAGGTCCTCGACATG
This sequence comes from Methylorubrum extorquens, assembly GCA_019695455.1. Classification (GTDB taxonomy): domain Bacteria; phylum Pseudomonadota; class Alphaproteobacteria; order Rhizobiales; family Beijerinckiaceae; genus Enterovirga; species Enterovirga extorquens_A. Next base: position 2,990 of record JAEUAC010000238.1, read on the forward strand.
GAAGCCGAGTCCGACCAGCTCCGGCTCGTCCCGTTCGTCAGCCATCGGCGCCTCCAATCCCGGCGCCATTCAGCACGGAACGCGGCGCCTGTCAGGCCCCGTGCCCGTCCCGGCAGGTCGAGCATTCGCCCTCGAGCTCGACCGCGCGGCTGCGCGGCCGGAAGCCGACGGCCGCGGCCGTCCCGTCGAGCCCGCGGGCGACGTCGGACGAGGCGAGCTCGTCCACGCCCCCGCAGGTGGAGCAGACGAGGAACACGGTGGTCTCGTCCGTGCCGTGCTCGTGGTGGCAGGGCAGGTAGGTGTTGCGCGTCGCGATCCGGTGGATCAGGCCCGCCTCGATGAGGAAGTCGAGCCCGCGATAGACGGAGATCGGCGCCATGCGCTTCTCCTGGCCGAGCCGTTCCACGAGGTCGTAGGCGCCGAGCGGCTTCCCGGCCGTCGCCAGCTCGGCGAAGATCCGCCGCCGCAGGGGCGTGAACTGCAGGCCGCGCGCCCGGCAATGCGCCTCCGCGTGGTCCAGGAGGTCCGCCGTGGCGACGGGGCCGTGATCGTGGGGCGGGGCGCCCGGATGCGAGCTTGCCATGCTACTTTGTTACACAAGCCGGCCGGGCTTGGCCAGGGGTGCCGCAGCAAGGGGTTCGTCTTGCCGATGGCCTGCATCGCGCCCTCGCGTGCACAGCCGACGGGCATCGTCCCGGCGTGGAGGGCCGGGACAAGCCCGGCCTTGACGCTGTCGGGTCCAAGCTCCGAACACGGAACCCGCCGCAGCGGCCGGGTGGCGTCCGGGGCGGCGAGCCGGTATGGGGGTTATAACCTTGCATTCCGCTTCGCAGATCGGGCCGTGGCCGCCTCTCCTTCCCGTTCCCTGTCCGTGATCGTCGGCCGTTCGGGCGTC
>JAEUAC010000342.1 GCA_019695455.1 Methylorubrum extorquens
GGATCGCCTCGGAACTTGTTCACCGCGAAGGCCCGGATGCGGGCCCGTTCGCCCGGCTCCAGCACGGCATGCGTGCCGACGAGGCTCGCGATGACGCCGCCCCGGTCGATGTCGCCGACGAGCGCGACGTGCACGTCGGCCGCCTCCGCGAAGCACATGTTTGCGATGTCGCCCGCCCGGAGGTTGATCTCGGCCGGGCTGCCGGCTCCCTCCACGAGGACGAGATCCGCCTCCCGTTCCATCCGGGCGAAGCTGTCGAGCACGGCCGGCAGCAGCTCGGCCTTGCGGGCGCCGAACGCGCGGGCGCGGAGCGAGCCGGCGCGGCGGCCCTGCACGATCACCTGGGCGCCCGTATCGCTCTCGGGCTTCAGGAGGACCGGATTCATGTGGACGGAGGGCGGCACGCCGGCCGCCCGGGCCTGGACCGCCTGGGCGCGGCCGATCTCGCCCCCGTCGACCGTGACGGCGGCGTTGTTGGACATGTTCTGCGGCTTGAAGGGCCGCACGGCGAGGCCGCGCCGCGCGAAGGCCCGGCAGAGGCCCGCGACGATGGTCGACTTGCCCGTGTTCGAGCCCGTGCCCTGGATCATCAGGCTCGGAATGCGGCGCGTCACGGCCTCAGAACTCGATCCCCTTCTGCGCCTTGATGCCTTGGCGGAAGGGGTGCTTGACGAGCGTCATCTCGGTCACGAGGTCGGCCGCCTCGATGATCTCGGGCTTGGCGTTGCGGCCCGTGAGGATCACGTGCTTCCAGTCCGGCCGCTCCTCGCGCAGCACCCGCACGACCTCGTCGACGGGCAGGTAGTCGTAGCGCAGCGCGATGTTGATCTCGTCCAGCAGCACGAGGCGGTGGCGGTCGTCCGCGATCAGCTCGCGCGCCCGCTCCCAGGCGCGGCCGGCCGTCGCGATGTCGCGGGCGCGGTCCTGCGTGTCCCAGGTGAAGCCTTCGCCCATGACCTCGATCGTGGCGAGGTCGGGAAAGCGGCGCAGCAGGATCGCCTCGCCCGTCTCCCAGTCCGGCGCCTTGATGAACTGCACCACGGCCACCGGCATGCCGTGCGCGATGTGGCGGAACACCATGCCGAGGGCGGCGGAGGTCTTGCCCTTGCCGGCGCCCGTATGGACGGCGACGAGGCCCTTCTCGCCCGTCTTGCCGGCGATGATCTTGGCCTTCGAGGCCTGCATCACCTTCATCTTCTCGGCGTGGCGGGCGTCGGGGTCGGGCGCGGTGTCGGTCATGCGGCGGGATCCGGGGAGGGTTTGAGGCGGAGCGGCAGGCCGGCCGCGACGAAGACGACGGAGGGCACGGCGGCCGCGACCGCCTGGTTGAGCCGGCCCTGCGCGTCGCGGAACCGCCGGCCGAGCGGGGTCTCGGGCACGAGGGACATGCCGACCTCGTTCGACACGAGGACGACCGGCCCGCCGAGGCCGTCGAGCGCCGCGACGAGGTCGGCCGAGGCCGCCTCGACGTCGCGCTCGGCGAACATGAGGTTCGCGAGCCAGAACGTCAGGCAATCGACGAGGATCGCGCCGGAGGCCGTGGCCGTGCGCCGCAGCGTCCCGGGCAGGTCGAGCGGCTCCTCGATCGTCCGCCAGCCCGGGCCGCGATCCTGGCGATGGCGCGCGATGCGCTCGGCCATCTCGCCGTCGCCGGCAGACCCGGTCGCGACGTAGACGGGCGCGAGCCCGCTCTCCAGGACCAGGCGCTCGCCGTGGCGCGACTTGCCGGAGCGCGCACCGCCCAGCACGAGCGTGGCCGGAGGCAGGAGGGTCATGCGGGCACCGGCCGGAGATCGAGCGCGAAGGCGCGGAGGGGCGTCCAATCCGCGCCCCGCCCGAGGGCCGCGACCGCCGCCACGAGGCGGCCGCCCCGCGCGAGGAGCCGGTCGGCATGGGCCACGATCAGCGGGTTCGGCGTCGCGACCGGGGCGGCGCGGCGCAGGGCCGCCGCGAGTTCGGCCTCCGGTCGGTCCGGGCAGGCCCGGCAGGCGAGCGCGAGGGCGATCGCGGTCGAGCGACTGACCCCCATCTCGCAGCTGACGAGGACGGGACCGGCATCCGCGAAGGCGAGGATCGCGGCCACGTCGCGCTCCCCCGGCGGAACGAGCCCGGCCCGGGGTGCCGCGACGTCGTGGAAGATCGCGCGATGGAGCGTCGCCGGGCCCTCATAGGGGGGCGCCTCGCGCCCGGGCGAGTGGAGGATCACGATCCGCCGGGCCGCGGTCTCGGCCGCGACCTCGGCCAGGCTCGCATGGGGGCAGACGACGATCCGCATCTCAGCCGATCCGGGCGGCCGCGCCGAGCAGGAACCCGGTGGCGAAGAGCGTGGCGACCGCGCCGAGCACGTCGCCCGTATGCCCGCCGAGCAGCCGGAGCGTGCCGCGGACCGGGAGCCAGGCGAGAAGGGCGCCGCCCGCGAGGGCCGGGACGAGGCTCGGGGGCGCCAGGATGGCGAGGGGCAGGAGGCCCGTCGCCGCGACGCCGCCCGCGATCACGAGCTCCCCGCGGCCGGGCCGCTCGGCAGGATGCGCGACCTTGCGGCCGGCGCCCGCGTAGGGAAGGCGCGCCATGACGACGACGGCGGCGAACCGGCCCACCGCCCCGGCGCCCACGAGCGCTGCGGCCGCGAGGAGGGGATCCGGCACGCTGAGGCTCGCGGCCTGGATGGCGAGCGCCGCCACCAGGGCGACCGTGCCGTAGGTGCCGATCCGGCTGTCGGTCATGATGGCGAGCCGACGCTCGGCCGTGACGCCGCCCCAGCCGTCCGCCGTGTCGGCGAGCCCGTCCTCGTGGAACGCGCCCGTGACGAGCAGCCCCGCCGCGAGCGCCAGGACCGCCGGGACCGGGCCCGGCCAGAGCGCGGCGGCGGCCAGGAGGACCGCCGCCTGGATCGTCGCGACCGCGAGCCCGACGAGGGGAAAGTAGCGCGCGCCCCGCGCGAGCCAGTCGGGATCGTAGCGCGACGGGGCGACCGGCAGGCGGGTGAGGAACTGGAACGCCGCCCGGAGAAGATCGCCCTGCCCGAGCGGGGGCGCATGGCCGTCGCGTCCGGGCGCGGCGCGGGGCGGAGCCTCGGCGGACGCGGTCCCGGCCTGCGCGCCGGCTGTCGGGGCGGGCGGCGTCGTCGGATCAGGAGGCACGGCCCAGCACCTCGTCCAGGGTCGCGACGTCCGACAGGAGGGCTGCGGCCGCGCGGAGCAGCGGCACGGCCAGGAGCGCGCCCGTCCCCTCGCCGAGCCGCAGGCCGAGATCGAGCAGCGGCTCCGCCCCGATCCCGGCCAGGAGGGCCGCGTGGCCCCGCTCCGCCGAGCGGTGGGCGAAGACGAGGTAGCCGCCGACGGCCGGATCGAGCCGCAGCGCCAGCAGGGCGGCCGTGCTCGCGATGAAGCCGTCGACGACGACCGGGCGGCGCCGCGCCGCGGCGGCGAGCG
>JAEUAC010000015.1 GCA_019695455.1 Methylorubrum extorquens
TCGATGCCGGCCGCGATCACCTCCTGGCCGATCCCGTCGCCCGGGATGGCGGCGATCCTGTAGGTCTTCATCGATGGTCCTCGGGAGGGGGCGGACGCCGCGCCCAGGCGGCGCCCGGATGGGGACGCGGCGGCGCTACTGCGCGCTGACGCCGGCCTTGCGGATGACCGGGACCCACTTGTCGATCTCGGTCCGCACGAGTTCGCCGAGCGCCGCCGGGCTCTGGCCGGCCTCGTCCGGCAGTTCGGCGCCGAGATCGAGGAAGCGCTTGCGCGTGGTCTCGTCCCGGAGCGCCGCGCGCGCCGCCTCGTTCAGGCGATCCACGATGGCCTGCGGGGTGCCCTTGGGGGCGAAGAGCGCGTTCCAGCCCGTCGCCTGGAAGGCCGGCAGGCCCTGTTCGGCGGAGGTCGGCACGTCCGGGATGACGGCGAGGCGGTTCTGCACGGCGACGACGAGGCCCTTGCCCTCCTTCGCCTGCACGGTCGGCACGATCGCGACCGTCTGGTCGCACACGTAGTCCACCTGCCCGCCGAGAAGCGCGTTCAGGGCCGGGCCCGAGCCGCGGAACGGCACGTGCTGCGGGCTGACGCCGAGGAGGGATTCGAGGAACAGGCATGTGAGATGGGAGGTCGAGCCGACGCCGCCCGTGCCGTAGTTCAGCGTGGCGGCGTTCTTTTTCACGTAGGCCACGAACTCGCGGAAATCGGCGACCGGCAGGTCCTTCTTGGCGACCACCAGCATCGGCGTGCCGGCCGAGTTCATGATCGGCTCGAAGTCGGTGCGCGGGTCGTAGGAGAGCTTCGGGTAAAGGCCGACGCTCGCGGCCTGGGTGCCGAGGTTCCCCATCAGGAGCGTGTAGCCGTCCGGCACGGCCTTCGCGACGCGGCCCGCGCCGACCGTGCCGCCCGCGCCCGTCGTGTTCTCGACGACGATGGTCTGGCCCAGGATGCGGCTCATCGGGTCGGCCATCAGCCGGGCCACGATGTCCGTCGTGCCGCCGGCCGCGAAGGGCACGACCATGGTGATGGTGCGGGCGGGATAGGCCGGCTGGGCCGAAGCCGCGCCCGCCATGCCGATCGCCAGCACGGCCGCGCGGAGGGTGCGCCACGTCGACATCGTCTCTCCCGGTCCCGACCGCTCGGACGGCGGCCGTTGCGGCCACCCTCGGGGCGACGCCCCGGATCGTCAAGGGCCGGGCGGGTCCGCGGTGACAGGGCGCGTCCGCCGCGCTACCGGGGCCGGGCGCCGCGTTCGGCCGGATCCGGTATGCTGTTCAACTCCCTCGCGTTCCTGCTCGTCGCGCTGCCCGCCGCGCTGGCCGTCCATGCGCTCGCGTCCCGCTGGGTGCCGCGGGCCCGGGCGCCGGTCCTCCTCGCGATCTCCGTCCTGTTCTACGGGCTGTTCGACTGGCGCTTCGTGCCGCTCGTCGGAGCGATGATCGGCGTGAACTGGGGGCTGACCGAGCTCTTCCTGGCGACCCGCCGCCCGGCCCCGATCGCGGCGGCCGTGGTCGTCGCCGTCGGCCTGCTGGCCGCCTTCAAGTATCTCGGCTTCATCGACGGCCTCCTCGGGATCGGCCTGCCGCCGCTCGACTGGATCGCCCCGGTCGGGATCTCCTTCATCACGTTCCAGCAGATCATGTACGCGGTCGACCTGCGGCGCGGCCGCACGGAGCGTCTCGGCCTCCTGGACTACGCGCTCTACGTCGCCTTCTTCCCGAAGATCGTGGCCGGCCCGCTGCTCGCGCCGGGCGACTTCGCCGCCCAGCTCGCCCGCCTGCCCGAGCGGTCGGTGGCGGCCGGCGCGGCGCCCGGCGCCCTGCTGCTGCTCGCGGGCCTCGCCAAGAAGGTGTTCCTGGCCGATCCCCTCGGCGACAGCGTGAACCCGCTCTTCGCGGCCGTGGCGGCCGGCACCGCGCCGACGCTGTCCGACGCGTGGCAGATGATGCTCGGCTACACGTTCCAGCTCTATTTCGACTTCTCCGGCTACACCGACATGGCGATGGGCGTGGCGCTCCTGCTCGGCATCGCGCTGCCGCAGAACTTCGACGCGCCGTACCGGGCGACGTCCCTGCAGGATTTCTGGCGCCGCTGGCACATGACGCTGTCGCGCTTCCTGCGCGACTACCTCTACATCCCGATGGGCGGGAACCGGCACGGCGTGTCGCGGCAGGTCGCGGCGCTGGTCGCCACCATGGCGCTCGGCGGGCTGTGGCACGGAGCGGGCCTGACCTTCGTCGCCTGGGGCCTCGCCCACGGCGTCGGGCAGGCGGTGCAGCTGCTCTGGCGGCGGACGGGGCGCGTCCTGCCGGACGGGGTGGCCTGGCCCGCGACCTTCGCCTTCGTGGCGCTCGCCTGGGTCGTGTTCCGCGCCCCCGACCTCGGCTCCGCGCTGGCGATCTATCGCGCGCTCGTGCCGGGCCACGCGCCGACGGGCGGAGGCCTGACCTGGGCGCTCCTCGCCGTCGCGGCCGCGCTCTCGACGATCGGTCCCACGGCCTGGACCCTGGCCCACGCGGCCCGGCCCCGGATCTGGGTCGGCGTCGCGGCGGCGCTCGTGCTCGTCGCCGTGCTCGTGAAGGTCGGGGACGATCGGAACGTCGAGTTCATCTATGCCCAGTTCTGAGCCCGCCCGGGCGACGGGTTGGCGCGTGCCGCTCGCGGTCGCGGGCGCGATCGTGCTCGCGTCGCTCGCGATCGTCGCGGCCCGCACCGTCTGGTTCGACGCCTACTGGACCTTCCGCCGCGAGCCGCCCTGGCTCGCCGCGACAGGCGGCGCCAACCGGCTGATCGACCGCCAGACGCGCCGGGCCAAGGTGCAGCAGGCGCTGACGCGCGACTACGAGACCGCGCTCGTCGGCAGCTCCACCGTCTATCACGGCCTCGACCCGGCGGACGTGGACGCGGCCGCGGCCGGCCGGGCCTTCAACGCCGGCATCTCGGCGCTCTCGGCGGAGGAGCTGCCCATCGTGGCGGCGATCGTCGCCTCCCGGTCCGGCGTGCGCCGGGTGGTCGTCGGGCTCGACTACTACATGTTCGCGCGCGTCGGCGGGCCGCGGCCGCTCGATCCCGCGCTCGCGACGCCGCTCGGCCGGCTGAACGACATCCTGGGCGCCGCGATCGGCCTCTACGCGGTGCGGGACAGCCGGCTCGACGCGGTCGCGGGCGGCGACGATCCGGGCCGCTGGACCTATGACGGGTTCCGCGTGACGCCGCCGCTGCCGCCGGCCCTGACCCGCCAGAACGACGCCGTGCGGCGCCGGACGACGTCGCCGTACCGGCCCGATCGGCTGGCCGCGATCGGCACGCTGCTCGACCGGCTGCGGGGGCGTGACGTCGTCCTCTACCTGTCGCCCGTCAGCGCGGCGCAGCGCCGCGTCATGGCGGATCTCGGGCTCTTGGACGATTTCGCCCGCTGGCGGGCCGACCTCGCGGCGCTGGCGCGCGGGCGCGGGCAGCGGCTCCTCGACCTCACCGAACTCGGCGCCGCCGACCCGTTCGACCCCGCGACCGGCTCCACGGCGACCTGGATCGACAACCTCCACTACACGCCCGTCCTCGGGCGCGCCGTGCTGCGGGCGGTCGGCCTGCGGGCGCGGGCGGAGTAGGGCGCCTGCCCGCGCCGGTCCGCCCGGG
>JAEUAC010000211.1 GCA_019695455.1 Methylorubrum extorquens
ACGCAGGCCGCGCCCTGCGCCGGCGGCGTCGCGGCGGCCGTGGGCGCGGCCTGCGTGCAGCCCGCCTTCGGCGCCTGGGCCAAGGCCGGGGCCGCGACCGCCATGCCGCCTGCCACGAGAAGCGCGATCAGCCGCGTCGTCATCGGTGTCTCTCCCTGAGCGCGGGCCAACGCCGGCCCGTCCGGGCCTGTTCCGCCGCTATGCGACCCGCACGCGCGGCACCCCGGCCTCGACGCGGCCGATCCGGCGGGCGGCCGGGAAGCCGGCCTCCAGGACGGCGTCCAGGATCGCGTCCGCCCGCTCCGCCGCGCAGGCGACGAGGAGGCCGCCCGACGTCTGCGGATCGGCGAGGAGGTGCCGCAGCGTCTCGGGACAGCCGGCCGGCAGGTCGATCTCGGCGCTGTAGCTCGCCCAGTTGCGATGCGAGGCGCCGGTCACGAACCCGGCCTCCGCGAGCGCCCGCGCCTCGGACAGCCAGGGCAGCGCCTGCACGTCGAGGACGAGCGCCGCGCCCGAGCCGCGCGCCATCTCGAGCGCGTGGCCGAGGAGGCCGAACCCGGTCACGTCCGTGATGGCGTGCACGGCCGGATCGGCCGCGAGCACCGGCCCGACGCTGTTGAGGAGCGTCGTCGTGCCGATGAACTCGGCATAGGCCTCCGCCGACAGCCGCTCCTTCTTGAAGGCCGCGGAATAGATGCCGACGCCGAGCGCCTTGGTCAGGATCAGGGCGTCCCCCGGATGCGCGCCCGCGTTCCGGCGCACGTCCTCCGGCCGGCAGGTGCCGATGACGGCGAGCCCGTAGATCGGCTCGACGGAATCGATGGAATGGCCGCCCGCGATCGGGATGCCGGCCGCCGCGCAGACGCTGCGCCCGCCCTCCAGGATGCGCCGCACCCGGTCCGGCCCCACCCGGTCGACGGGCATGCCGAGGATCGCGAGCGCCATCACGGGCCGGGCGCCCATCGCGTAGACGTCCGAGATCGCGTTCGTGGCCGCGATCCGGCCGAAATCGAACGGGTCGTCGACGACCGGCATAAAGAAGTCGGTGGTGGCCACGATGCAGGTCCGCTCGTCGACCTGCCAGACGGCGGCGTCGTCGCCCGTCTCGGTGCCGACGAGCAGCTGCGCGAAGGGCCGCGCGGCGGGCGAGGCGCCGATCAGGTCCTGCAGGACGGCGGGCGCGAGCTTGCAGCCGCAGCCGCCGCCATGGGCGAGGCTGGTCAGCCGGACGGGGGCGGCGTCGAGGCCGGGAGGAGCATCCGTCATATCAGGCCGTCACGTCCCGGGCCCGGATGCCGTAGCGGAACCCGTCCGGGTCCAGGCAGTCGAGCCGCGTCCCGGCGAGCTCCGCCTCCGGATACATCAGGAAGCCGAGCGGCGGCCCGGCGGCGCCGTCGAGCCGGAGGTCGTGGGCGGTGTTGTAGGGGATCCAGTTGCCCTCCGCCCCGCCGAACAGGGCGGCGCGGGCGGCGGCGACCTTCGGATGGTCGAGCGGCAGGCCGCCCGGCCCCTCCTCGAGCACGACCTTGCGCACGTCGGCCGGGTCCGCCGGCACCCAGCCGGCCCCGTCGACGAAGAACTCCGCCCGGCAATGCTGCGCCTTGGTGATCGTCTCGGTCGCCGGGCCGAGGCTCGCGTAGCCGAAGCGGGAAGGGCCGACCCGGATGCCGTAGACGTCCCGGGCCGGGATGCCGGCCGCCCGCAGGAGCCCGACGAAGAGCGCGTTCAGGTCCGCGCACTTGCCGCCCAGGAAGCCGGTGCGCAGCATGGAGCCCACGTCGCCCGTGCCGCAGCCCCGCGTCGCCGCGTCCCGGACGGTGTTCTCGACGACCCAGTCGTAGACGGCGCGCGCCCGGGCGACCGGGCCCTCGCGCCCGGCCACGATGCGGTCGGCGGTCGCCTTCACGATCCCGTCGGTCGGGATGAGGTCGGTCGGCGCGAGCCAGAGGCGCCGCTCGTCCGCCGTGAGGACGGCCGAGCCGCCGGCGCCCGGATCGACGGCCCGGTCGCGCGTCGCGACGCGGCTCGTGACGGTGACGGCGGGCTCCTGCGTGCCGGCCGGGAAGACGACGTGCAGCATCCGGGCGCCGTAGCGGGGCTCGGTGCGGATCGTGGCCCGGCCGTCCGTGACCCAGCTGTCCGAACCCGGACGCACCCATTCGGGCGCCTCGACGGAGGGCAGCGGCACCCAGACCTGGGCCGCGCCCGAGGCCAGCACGACGCGGGTCGTGACCTCGACCTCACGCCACGCCGCGGGTCGCGGCAGGAAGGCGGCGGCGGCCGGCCGGGCGAGTCCCGCCGCGCCGGCGAAGGCGGCCGTGGATGCGAGGAGACGGCGGCGGTCGATCATGGTCGGCACTCCGGCGGTCGATCCGCGCCCGGTCGGGCGCGGCGCGGACGAGGGATCGGTCGGGATGCGGCGACCGGGAACGGACGCGTCGCCCGGGCGGTCCCGCCGCCGGTCGTTCCGTCCCGTCGAAGGCTCGAGCCCCGCCACGCGGGAGCCGTCGGTGTCGCCACGCCGCCACCGTGGAGCCGGGCCGCGCCGGCGTCAACGGAAGGCGGAGCCGTGCTGCACCGCAGCGACTAAGCCTTTGGGCGAAGACGAATATCCGGCCTCGCCCGTCCGAGACCTTTGACATGGAACGATTCGCAAGTAGGCTGCGTGCGACGAACTCGGTTCGGACGATCCCCGGCCAGGGGACGAGCGCAGGGAGGGTGATCCTGTCATGAACATGGAGCTCTCGCGCCGCCACTTCTTGAAGTCGGCGGGTGCGGGTGTCGCGGGGACGGCCATCGGAGCCTTCGGCTTCGGCGGGATCGAGGAGGCCCATGCCTCGTCGGTCCGCGCCTTCAAGCTGATCACGATGGTCGAGACGCGGAACACCTGCCCCTACTGCTCGGTCGCCTGCGGCATCATCACCTATTCGAAGGGCGACCTTCGCAAGGGCGAGACGGCCGAGCTGATCCACGTCGAGGGCGACGTCGACCATCCGACCAACCGCGGCACTCTCTGCCCCAAGGGCGCGGCGCTCCTCGACTTCGCGAAGTCGGAGACGCGCCTCAAGTACCCGATGGTCCGCAAGCCCGGCTCCGACAAGTTCGAGCGGATCTCCTGGGAGGCGGCGCTCGACCGGATCGCCCGCCACCTCAAGGACGACCGCGACCGCAACTTCGTCGCCAAGAACAACGAGGGCGTGACGGTCAACCGCTGGACCACCACGGGCTTCCTCGGCGCCTCCGCCACCACCAACGAAACGGCCTTCGTCACCTACAAGGTGGTCCGAAGCGCCGGCATGCTGGTCTTCGACAACCAAGCGCGGGTTTGACACGGCCCCACGGTGTCCAGTTTGGGCCCGACTTTCGGCCGTGGCGCGATGACGAATTCCTGGACCGACATCCAGAACACCGATCTCGTCGTCATCATGGGTGGGAACGCCGCAGAGGCGCATCCGTGCGGTTTCAAATGGGTCACGGAGGCGAAGGCCAACCGGGGCGCGAAGCTCATCGTCGTCGATCCGCGCTTCACCCGCTCGGCCTCGGTGGCGGACGTCTACGCGCCGATCCGGCAGGGGACGGACATCGCCTTCCTCCTGGGCGTGATCCGGCACTGCATCGCGACCGACAGGATCCAGTGGGAGTACACGAAGGCCTTCACGAACGCGTCCTACCTCGTGAAGGACGGGTTCACGTATGCCGACGGCCTGTTCACGGGCTACGACGAGCAGAAGCGCGACTACGACCGGCGCGAGTGGGAGTACCAGATCGGGCCTGACGGCTTCGCCCTGGTGGACGAGACGCTGCAGCACCCGCGCTGCGTCTGGAACCTGCTCAAGGCCCATGTCGACCAGTACACGCCCGAGCTCGTCGAGCGCATCTGCGGCACGCCGAAGGCGAAGTTCCTGCAGGTGGCCGGCATGATCGCGGAGACGTCCTCGCCCCAGAAGGCGATGACGTCGATGTACGCGCTCGGCTGGACGCAGCACTCGAAGGGCTCGCAGAACATCCGCGCCATGGCGATGCTCCAGCTCCTGCTGGGGAACATCGGCATCCGGGGCGGCGGCATGAACGCGCTGCGCGGCCACTCGAACATCCAGGGGCTCACGGATGTCGGGCTCATGTCCAACATGCTGCCGGGCTACCTGACGCTGCCGACCGAGAAGGAGGTCGACCTCCCGACCTACATGGGTTCGCGCGGCTTCAAGCCCCTGCGGCCCAACCAGGTCAGCTACTGGCAGAACTACGGCAAGTTCTTCGTCAGCCTGATGAAGGCCCTGTACGGGCCGGCGGCCACGAAGGACAACAACTGGGCCTTCGACTACCTGCCGAAGCTCGACGTCCCGGCCTACGACATCCTGCGCGCGTTCGAGATGATGAACGAGGGCAAGATGACGGGCTACGTCTGCCAGGGGTTCAACCCCATGCAGTCGTTCCCGAACCGGACGAAGATCACGTCGGCGCTGTCGAAGCTCAAGTTCCTCGTCACCATGGACCCGCTCGAGACGGAGACGTCGCGCTTCTGGGAGAACCACGGCGAGTACAATCCCGTGGACCCGAAGAGCATCGGGACCGAGGTGTTCCAGCTTCCGACGACCTGCTTCGCGGAGGACGAAGGCGCGCTCGTGAACTCGGGCCGCTGGCTGCAATGGCACTGGCCGGGGGCGACGCCGCCCGGCGAGGCGCGGAACGACATCTGGATCATGGCGCAGCTGCACCTTCGCCTGAAGGCGCTCTACGCCAAGGAGGGCGGCGCCTTCCCGGACCCGATCCTGAACGTCCACTGGCCCTACCACGACAAGAACGAGCCGGAGCCGGCCGAGGTCGCCAAGGAGCTGAACGGCTACGTGGTGGAGACGGTCGCGGATCCGGCGGATCCGACCAAGGTCCTGCTCGAGAAGGGCAAGCAGGTCGCGAGCTTCGGCGTCCTGCGGGACGACGGGACGACCGCCTGCGGCTGCTGGATCTACGCGGGCTCCTTCACGGAGGCCGGCAACATCATGGCCCGGCGCGACAACGCCGATCCGAGCGGCGCCGGCATGCACGCGAACTGGTCCTTCTCGTGGCCGGCCAACCGCCGCATCCTGTACAACCGGGCCTCGGCGGACCGGGACGGCAAGGCCTGGGATCCGTCCCGCAAGATCATCGAGTGGGACGGCGCCAAGTGGGCGGGCATCGACGTGCCCGACATCCCGCCGACCGCGAAGCCGCGCGAGGTCGGGCCCTTCATCATGAACCCGGAGGGGGTCTCGCGCCTCTTCGCCCGGGGCATGATGCGCGAGGGTCCGTTCCCCGTGCACTACGAGCCCTTCGAGGCCCCGATCGCCAACGTCATCGCGCCCAAGATCCGGGGCAACCCGGCCTCGCGCGTGTTCAAGAACGACATGGCGGCCTTCGGGGACGCGGCCGAGTTCCCGTACGCGGCGACCTCGTACCGCCTGACCGAGCACTTCCACTACTGGACGAAGCACGTCTGGGTGAACGCCGTTCTCCAGCCGGAATTCTTCGTCGAGATCTCGGAGGAGCTCGCCCGCGAGAAGGGCATCGTGCTCGGCGGCTGGGTGCGCGTCTGGTCGAAGCGGGGCTCCGTGAAGGCCAAGGCCGTCGTCACCAAGCGGATCAGGCCGCTGATCTGCGACGGCAAGGCCGTCCACGTGGTCGGAATCCCGATCCACTGGGGCTTCACGGGCGTCGCCAAGAAGGGCTGGAACCCGAACATGCTCGGGCCCTTCGTGGGCGACGCCAACATCGAGACGCCCGAGTTCAAGGCGTTCCTCGTGAACATCGAAGCCACGACCCCGCCCGGCGCGGTCGCCTGACGGGAGGATGGCCATGGCGATCAGAACCAACCCCCCGACCGCGCCCGTCCCGGCCGCCTTCGGCGACCGGGACCTCCTCCGCCGCTCGGCCTCCGGGGCTCAGACCCCGGACCGCCAGCTGACGGAGGTGGCCAAGCTCATCGACGTCTCGAAATGCATCGGCTGCAAGGCCTGCCAATCGGCCTGCCTCGAGTGGAACAACCTCCGCGAGGAGGTGGGCGTCAACACGGGCGTGTACGAGAACCCGCACGACCTGACGCCCAATTCCTGGACGCTGATGCGCTTCACGGAATGGGTGAACCCGGAGACCGACGACCTCGAATGGCTGATCCGCAAGGACGGCTGCATGCATTGCGCCGATCCCGGCTGCCTCAAGGCCTGCCCGGCCCCCGGCGCGATCGTCCAGTACACGAACGGGATCGTCGACTTCGATCGCGACCACTGCATCGGCTGCGGCTATTGCGTGAAGGGCTGCCCCTTCAACATCCCGCGCATCTCGAAGACCTCCGGCAAGGCCTACAAGTGCTCGCTCTGCTCCGATCGCGTCGCGGTCGGCCAGGGCCCGGCCTGCGCCAAGGCGTGCCCGACGCAGGCGATCGTGTTCGGCACCAAGGCGGACATGAAGCTCCACGCCGAGACGCGCATCAAGGACCTGAAGAGCCGCGGCTACAAGAACGCCGGCCTCTACGATCCGCCGGGCGTCGGCGGCACGCACGTCATGTACGTGCTGCACCACGCCGACCAGCCGTCCCTCTATGCCGGCCTGCCGGACAACCCGCGCATCTCGCCGATCGTCGAGGCCTGGAAGGGCGTCACCAAGTACGCCGGCCTCGCCATCATCGGCATGACGGCGGCGTTCGGCTTCCTCCACCACGTCGTGGCGGGCCCGAACAAGGTGACCGAGCACGACGAGGAAGAGGGCGCGCGCCTCACGGAAGGGAAATCGGCATGAGGGAAGGCATCCCCTCCCCCGACCGCATCCAGGCGGTCCCGCCGAAGGCGGAGCCGCAGGTCACGATCGCCCGGTACTCCGCCTTCACGCGGGTGAACCACTGGACGCTCGCGGCCTGCTTCATCCTGCTGTCGCTCACCGGCCTCGCCCTGTTCCACCCGAGCCTCTACTGGATCACGACCCTCTTCGGCGGCGGCCCGACGGTGCGCTGGCTGCATCCCTGGATCGGCGTGGTCCTGATCGTCGCCTGGCTCGTCATGTTCGTCCGCTTCTTCGGGCCGAACCTGCCCGAGAAGGTCGACTTCGTCTGGGCCTCGAAGATCCGCGACGTCATCTCGGGCCGGGAGGAGAACCTGCCCGAGGTCGGCAAGTACAATGCCGGGCAGAAGCTCGTGTTCTGGTCCTTCGGCATCCTGGTGCCGGCCCTGTTCCTCACGGGCCTCGCCATCTGGGACCAGTACTTCTACGACTGGACCACCATCCCGCAGAAGCGGGCGGCCGTGCTGGCGCACGCGCTCTGCGCGGTCGGCATGATCACCGTCTGGATCGTGCACGCCTACGCGGCCGTCTGGGTCCGCGGCACCATCCGGGCCATGACGCGCGGATCCGTGACGGGCGGCTGGGCCTGGCGCCATCATCGCAAGTGGCTGCGCGATCTGGTATCGGGCGCGAAGACCCGTCCGCCGGCGACGCCCGCCGAGTAGAACCGGCCCGGCGCGAGCGCGCGGACCGGCCTCCGGGC
>JAEUAC010000019.1 GCA_019695455.1 Methylorubrum extorquens
TCGAGGCCGGCCTTCTGCCGTCACCTCAGCATGAGGGTCCGGCAAGGTTGCGCGGGCGAGCGGGCGTCGCGCCGCTCCCCAGTCCTCGAGAAACGAAGAAGCCCGGCGCAGGGCCGGGCTTCGCAGCTCGTCGAACTGTCAGGCGGGACGTCAGCCCTCGTCTTCTTCCGTCTCGGCCGGGGGCACGAGCCCTTCGAGGCCGCGGAGAAGATCCTCCTCGCTCATCTTGTCGAACTGGATGTCGCTGTCGTCGACCGAGGTCGCCGGAGCGATCACGGTGGTTCCCGAGATCATGGGCACCATCTCGGCTTCCGGCTCGTCCACCTCCACGTATTTCTGGAGGGAGTGGATCAGCTGCTCCTTCAGGTCGTCGGGCGCGATCGTCTCGTCGGCGATCTCGCGCAGGGCCACGACCGGATTCTTGTCGCGGTCCCGATCGATGGTGAGCGGTGCGCCGGACGAGATCAGGCGGGCCCGGTGGCTCGCCAGCAGAACCAGCTCGAACCGGTTCTCGACCTTGTCGATGCAATCCTCGACGGTGACGCGCGCCATGCGGCGGCTCCTTTTAAGAACGGCTGACTTGTCAGGATCGCGCGGACTTAGCCCGTTCGACGGCCCGATGCAAGACGATGACGGACTTTGCTTGACAGGCGCAAGGTCGCGGTGCGAGTGCGCCCGATAATCCTAAAGGGGCGGAACTCCAAGTATGCGGGCGTTGATCTTTCCTGGCCAGGGTAGCCAGGCCGTCGGCATGGGCCAGGCCCTCGCCTCCGAATTCGCCGCCGCCAGGGTCGTCTTCGAGGAGATCGACGCGACCCTCGGCCAGAACCTGTCCGCCCTCATGTGGAGCGGCAGCGCGGACGAGCTCAACCTGACGGCCAACGCGCAGCCGGCGCTGCTCGCGGTCTCGATCGCGGCGCTGCGCGTGCTGGAGGCCGAGACGGGCGTGGAGGTCGACGGCGAGGTCGCGGCCGTGGCCGGCCACTCGCTCGGCGAGTATTCCGCCCTCGTCGCGGCGGGCTGCATGACGCTCGGCGACGCGGCGCGGCTCCTGCGCATCCGCGGCGACGCCATGCAGGCGGCCGTTCCCGTCGGCCAGGGCGCCATGGCGGCGCTGCTCGGGCTCGACCGCGAGGCGGCCGAGGCCGTCGCCCGCGAGGCCGCCGAAGGCGAGACCTGCGACGTCGCCAACGACAACGGCTCCGGCCAGGTCGTGGTCTCGGGCCACGCGAGCGCGATCGCCCGGGCCGTGGCGCTGGCGCCCGCGCGCGGCGCGAAGCGCGCCGTGCTGCTGCCGGTCTCCGCGCCCTTCCATTGCGGCCTCATGGCGCCCGCCGCCGAGCGCATGCGCGAGGCGCTCGCGCCCATCGAGCTCTCCGCCCCGGTCTGTCCGGTCGTCACCAACGTCGAGGCCGCGCCGATCTCAGATCCGGAGGCGATCCGGCGCGGCCTCGTCGCGCAGGTCACGGGCACCGTCCGCTGGCGCGAGAGCGTCGCCCGGATGAGCGCCGACGGGATCGACACCTTCGTGGAGATCGGGGCCGGCAAGGTCCTGACCGGCCTCGTCAAGCGCATCGCGACGGGCTGCCGGGCCGGGTCCTTCGGCGGCCCGGCGGATCTCGAGGCGGTGCGTCCGCTCGTGGAGGGGTGAGCATGTTCGACCTGACCGGACGCAAGGCGCTCGTCACGGGGGCGAGCGGGGGCCTCGGCGGCGCGATCGCCCGCGCCCTGCACGCCCAGGGCGCGACGGTCGCGCTCTCGGGGACGCGGGCCTCCGCCCTCGAGGCGGTCGCGGCGGAGCTGGGCGAGCGGGCCCACGTCTGCCCGGCCGACCTGTCCGACACGGCGTCCGTCGAGGCGCTGGTCCCGGCCGCCGAGGCGGCGCTCGGAGGGCTCGACATCCTCGTCAACAACGCGGGCGTGACGCGCGACAACCTCCTCATGCGCATGAAGGACGACGAGTGGGACGCGGTGATCGCCGTGAACCTCACGGCCGCCTTCCGCCTGTCGCGCGCGGCCGTGAAGGGCATGATGCGCCGGCGTCACGGCCGCATCGTCACCATCGGGTCGGTCGTGGGATCGATCGGCAATCCCGGCCAGGTCAACTACGCGGCCTCGAAGGCCGGCCTCCTCGGACTGACGAAGGCCCTCGCGGCCGAGGTCGCGAGCCGCGGCATCACGGTGAACCTCGTCGCGCCGGGCTTCATCGCCTCGCCCATGACGGAGGGCCTGACGGAGGCGCAGCGGACGGGGCTGCTCGGCACGATCCCGATGGCGCGCCTCGGGGAGGGCCGGGACGTCGCGGCCGCCGCCGTCTATCTCGCCTCCGACGAGGCGGGCTACGTGACGGGCTCGACGCTGCACGTGAACGGCGGGATGGCGCGGCTCTGAGCGCGCCTTCGTCCCGATAAGGCGTGGGCGCCGGGCCTGCGTCGGCGCCCCGGGACTTGACCGGGACACGAAGAACCGCTTTGCACGCCGCAGTCGGATCGCGTGGAAGCGACGGGGCCGGTCGATCCTGCATCGGCCCGTCGGTGTCCGGCGTGACCACGAAATGGGGATCGTTGATGAGCGACATTGCTGACCGGGTGAAGAAGATCGTCGTCGAGCACCTGGGCGTCGAAGCCGACAAGGTGGTCGAGGGCGCGAACTTCATCGACGACCTCGGCGCCGACTCGCTCGACACGGTCGAGCTCGTGATGGCCTTCGAGGAGGAGTTCAACGTGGAGATCCCCGACGACGCGGCCGAGACGATCGTGACCGTCGGAGACGCCGTGAAGTTCCTCGAGAAGAACGCCGGCTGAGGATCGCGGGCCGCGCCCGTCGCGGCCCGGCACGATCTCGAGGGAGAGTACCATGAGGCGCGTGGTCGTCACCGGCCTCGGCATGGTCACGCCGCTCGGATGCGGCGTGGAGCCCACCTGGAGCCGGCTGACCGAAGGCAGGAGCGGCGCATCCGGCGTCCAGTCGTTCGACGTGTCGGACCTCGCCTGCAAGATCGCCTGCACGCTGCCGCCGGGATCCGCCGCCGAAGGGCGCTGGAACCCGGACGAGTGGATGGACGCGAAGGACCAGCGCAAGGTCGATCCGTTCATCGTCTACGCGGTCGCGGCCTCCAAGCAGGCGCTGGACGATGCCGGCTGGCATCCGAAGACGGCCGACGACCAGAACGCCTCGGGCGTCCTGATCGGCTCCGGCATCGGGGGGATCGGCGGCATCTACGACGCGTCCGTGACCCTTCTCGAGAAGGGTCCGCGCCGCATCTCGCCCTTCTTCATCCCGGGCCGGATCATCAACCTCGCCTCCGGGCAGGTCTCCATCGCGCACGGCCTCAAGGGTCCCAACCACGCGGTCGTGACCGCCTGCTCCACCGGCGCCCACGCGGTCGGCGACGCGGCGCGCCTGATCGCGCTCGGCGACGCCGACGTCATGGTGGCGGGCGGTGCCGAATCACCCGTGAACCGCCTGTCGCTCGCCGGCTTCGCCGCCTGCCGGGCGCTTTCCACCTCCTACAACGACGACCCGACCCGCGCCTCGCGGCCCTACGACCGCGGCCGCGACGGCTTCGTCATGGGCGAGGGGGCCGGCATCGTCGTGCTCGAGGAATACGAGCACGCGAAGGCGCGCGGCGCCAAGATCTACGCCGAACTCGTCGGCTACGGCCTGTCGGGCGACGCCTACCACATCACGTCGCCGGCCGAGGACGGGGACGGCGCCTATCGCTGCATGAAGGCCGCCCTGAAGCGCGCCGGCATGGACGCCTCCGACATCGACTACATCAACGCGCACGGCACCTCGACGCCGCTCGGCGACGAGATCGAGCTGAAGGCCGTGGAGCGGCTGGTCGGCGACGCGGCGGCGGACCTCACCATGTCGTCCACGAAGTCGGCGATCGGGCACCTTCTCGGCGCGGCGGGATCGGTCGAGGCGATCTTCTCCGTCCTGGCCATCCGGGACGGGATCGCGCCGCCGACGCTGAACCTCGACGACCCATCGGTCGAGACGCGCATCGACCTCGTGCCCCACACGGCCAAGGCGATGACCATCGACACGGTGCTGTCGAACTCCTTCGGTTTCGGCGGCACCAACGCCTCCCTCATCTTCCGGCGCGCCGCCTGAGGATGACGTCGCGCGGGGGGCGCGCTCCACGCGTTTTCGCCATATTGGTAGCCGACGACGTCGCTGTGCTTCGGCGCGGCTCGCCCCACCGGTAGGATCATGTTCGGCAGACAGAAGAGCGATTCGTCGCCGACCATCCCGCCGGTCCAGGCCTCGTTCGGCGGGTCCCGATTCGCACCCAAGAGCCCTGACGACGCGCTGAAGCCGTCCTCCGCGCCGCCGCCCCCGCCGGCCGCGCCCCGCGTGAGGCGGCCCCGCGGCGGGCTCCTGTCGATGCTGAGCGGCGCGCTCACGCTCGGCCTCGTCGTCGCGGCCGTGCTGACCTTCGGCGTCCTGCTCCTCGAGCGTCAGGCGGAGACGCCCGGGCCCCTCGCGACCGACAAGGTCGTCGTGGTGCCGAAGGGCAGCGGCACGTCCGAGATCGCCGAACTGCTGGAACGGGAGGGCGTCATCGCGCAGCCCTCCCTGTTCGAGCTCTACGCCTGGATGAACCGCGGCAAGGGCTCGCTCAAGGCGGGCGAGTTCCTGTTCCGCGCCAACACGAACGTCGAGCAGGCGATCGACACGCTGATCAACGGCAAGGCGATCCAGCACGCCTTCACGGTGCCCGAGGGGCTGACGAGCGAGCAGATCGTGGCGCGTCTGAGGGAGACCGACCTCCTGTCCGGCACCGTCAACGAGGTGCCGCGCGAGGGCACGCTGCTGCCGGAGACCTACCTGTTCGAGCGCGGCACCTCGCGCCAGCAGATCGTCAACAAGATGCAGGCCGACGCCCGCGAGGCCTTGGCCCGGGCCTGGAACAAGCGCGCGCCCGACCTGCCGATCAAGACGCCGCAGGAGCTCGTGATCCTCGCCTCCATCGTCGAGAAGGAGACGGGCCGGGCGGACGAGCGGCCGCGCGTCGCGAGCGTGTTCCTGAACCGGCTGCAGCGGCGCATGAAGCTGCAATCCGACCCGACGATCGTCTACGGGATCGTGGGCGGCAAGGGCACGCTCGGGCGCGGCATCCTGCGGTCCGAGATCGACCGGGCCACGCCCTACAACACCTACGCGATCGAGGGCCTGCCCCCGACGCCGATCGCCAATCCGGGCCGGGCGGCGCTCGACGCGGTCGCCAACCCCCTGAAGACGAAGGACCTGTTCTTCGTGGCAGACGGCACCGGCGGCCACGTCTTCGCCGAGACGCTGGACCAGCACAACCGCAACGTCGGGCGGTGGCGGCAGATCGAGCGCGAGCGCGATGCCGGCGGCTCGGCCGCCGAGGTCGACCGGAGCGACGCCGCGACCGATCCGGGCGCGCGCGCGGCGAACATCGCGTCCGAGCCGCGCACCTCCGGCTCCATGGGGTCCGCTCGCGCCTTCGACGCCGTCGAGGGCACGGCGCGCGATCCGCTGCGCAACCAGGGCTGGGACCTCAGCTCGCCGAAGACCGTGACGGGCGCCTCGCCCGAGCCGCCGGCGGCCGCCGCGCCCCGCCGCGACACGCGCCGCACGAACGAGCGGCGCGAGCGGACCGGCACGGAGCGCGCCCCGTCCGCCATCCAGTAGGGGCCGGGCAGGGCGGAAGCGGGCCGTGACCATCTCGTCCATGACCGGCTTCGCGCGCGAGGCCGGCAGCTGCGGCGCCGCGCTCTGGGCCTGGGAGCTGAAGAGCGTCAACGGCCGCGGCCTCGACATCCGGGTGCGCGTCCCGCCCGGTCTCGACGCGGCGGGCGAGGAGGCCCGCCGCCGGATCGCCGCCGCGATCGCGCGCGGCCAGTGCCAGCTCACCCTGACCATCGCCCGGGCCGCGACGGCGCCGCGCGTGCGCGTCGACCGCGAGGTCCTGCAGGCGCTCCTCGACTCGATCGCGGACCTGCGCCTGCCCGCGGGCGTCGGCCCGGCGACCCTGGACGGGCTGCTCGCCATCCCGGGTGTGGTCGAGATCGACGAGGAGGGCGGCCCGGCCGACGAGGCCGCCCTCGGCGCGGCCCTCGCGGCCGGCGCGAGCCGCCTCGTCGCGGCCCTGACGGTGTCGCGCGACGCGGAAGGCCGGGCGCTGGACGCCGTGATCCGCGACCAGCTCGCCGGCATGGAGCGGCTGGTGGCGGAGGCGGAGGCCTGTCCGGGCCGGCAGCCGGAGGCGATCCGGGCGCGGCTCGCCGGGCAGGTCGCGGCCCTGGCCGGCGCCTCCGGGCTGCTCGATCCCGCCCGTCTCCACGCGGAGGCCGCGCTGCTGGCGACCCGGGCGGACGTGCGGGAGGAGCTGGACCGGCTGCGCGCCCATCTCGACGCGGCGCGCGCCCTCCTCGACGCGGCGGGACCGGTCGGCCGCAAGCTCGACTTCCTCGCCCAGGAGTTCGGGCGCGAGGCCAACACGCTCTGCTCGAAGGCGAACGATGTGGCCCTGTCCCGGATCGGGCTGGACTTGAAGGCCGCGGTCGAGCAGTTCCGGGAGCAGGTTCAGAACGTGGAATGATGCCGTGACCGAGGACAAGCAGGGCCAGCCCGACATCGCGCGCCGCGGCCTCGTCCTGATCCTCTCCTCGCCGTCCGGCGCCGGCAAGACCAGCCTGACGCGGGCGCTGATCGAGGAGAAGGTGCTCGATCTCTCCGTCTCGGTCTCGGTGACGACCCGCGAGAAGCGGCCGTCGGAGATCCCCGGGCGGGACTACGACTTCATCGACCGGGACACGTTCCTGTCGCTGCGCGACCGGGGCGACCTCCTCGAATGGGCGGAGGTCCACGGCAACTTCTACGGCACGCCGCGCCGGCCCGTGGAGAAGGTGCTGGCGGCGGGCGCCGACATGATCTTCGACATCGACTACCAGGGCACCCGGCAGGTGCGCGAGACGCTCGGCGCCGACGTCGTCACGGTCTTCATCCTGCCGCCCTCCCTGGCCGAACTGCAGCACCGGCTGGAGCGGCGGGCCGAGGACACCCGGCAGACGATCGACAAGCGGCTGGAGAACGCGCGCGTCGAGATCGAGCGCTGGGTCGAGTACGACTACATCATCGTCAACCAGGACCTCGGCACCTCCTTCGAGTCCCTGAAGGCGATCCTCGCCGCCGAGCGCCTGAGGCGGGACCGCCGGGTCGGCCTGTCCGAGTTCACGGCGGCCCTGCTGGCCGAACGGGTCGGCTGAACCCGCTCAGCCGGCCGCGGCGTCGCGAACGTCCTGCCAGGCGCGCGCGAGCGCCACGAAGGTCGCGACCGGCACGTCCTCGGCCCGTTCCGTCCCGGCGAGCCCGGCCGCGGCGAGGAGCGGGGCGGGATCGGTGCCGAGCGACTTGAGGCTCTGCCGCAGCATCTTGCGGCGCTGGCCGAAGGCCGCGCGGGTCACGCCCTCGAGCGCCCGGACGGGGCAGGGCAGGGGATCGGGACGGGGCTCGATCCGGATCACGGCGGACGTGACCTTCGGGGCCGGCACGAAGGCCTGCGGCGGCACGTCGAAGAGGATCTCGGCCCGCGTCCGCCAGCCGGCCAGCACGCCGAGCCGGCCGTAATCGTTGGGCTCCGTCTCGTCCGACGCGATCCGGTCCGCGACCTCGCGCTGGAACATGAGCGTCGCCGAGAGCCAGGGAGGCGGCCAGTGCGGCACCGCCAGCCAGTTCACGAGGAGCGCGGTGCCGACGTTGTAGGGCAGGTTGGCGACGATCCGGAACGGGCGTCCCGGCCGCACGATTGTGGCGAGGTCGAGCGCGAGCGCGTCCGCCTCGACGACCTCCAGCCGGTCCGGCCAGCGCTCGCCGATCTCGGCGAGGGCCGGCAGGCAGCGCGGATCCCGCTCGATCGCGATCACCCGGTCGGCGCCCTCGAGCAGCAGCGCCCGCGTCAGCCCGCCCGGGCCGGGCCCGATCTCCAGGACGTCGTGCCCGGCGAGCGGCCCGCCGCAGCGCGCGATGCGGCGCGTCAGGTTGAGGTCGAAGAGGAAGTTCTGGCCGAGCGACTTCCTCGGCGCGAGGTCGTGGCGCGCGACGACGTCGCGCAGCGGCGGCAGGCCGTCGTCGCTCACGGCGCGGCCGCGGCGAGCCGGCCCGCGAGCCGCAGGGCCGCGATCAGGCTGTCCGGCCGGGCGATGCCCCGGCCCGCGATGTCGAAGGCCGTGCCGTGGTCCGGGGACGTGCGGACGAAGGGCAGGCCCAGCGTGACGTTCACGCCCTCGTCGAAGGCGAGCGTCTTGATCGGGATGAGCGCCTGGTCGTGGTACATGCAGAGCGCGACGTCGTAGCCGCGCCGGGCCCGGGCGTGGAACATCGTGTCGGCCGGGTAGGGGCCGCTGGCGGCGATCCCCTCGGCCTGCAGCCGCGCGATGGCCGGCGCGACGACGTCCCGGTCCTCGGTCCCGATCGTGCCCGCCTCGCCCGCATGCGGGTTCAGGCCCGCGAAGGCCAGCCGGGGCGCCGCGATCCCGAAGCGGGCCCGGTAATCGGCGTGGACGATCCGGGCCGTCTCGACGATCAGGTCCTCGTCCAGCGCGCGCGGCACGGCGGCGAGCGGGATGTGGATCGTCACCGGCACGACGGCGAGGTCGTCCGACCAGAGCAGCATGACCGGCCGGGGCGGGGCGGCGCCGGGCTCGGCGGCGAGCGTCGCGAGGTATTCCGTGTGGCCGGGATGGGAGAAGCCGGCCGCGTAGAGGACGTGCTTGGCGATGGGGTTCGTCACCACGGCCGCGGCGAGCCCGCTCCGCGCGAGCCGGACGGCCTCGTCGATGGAGCGCAGCGTCCCGGCCGCGCTGGCCGGATCCGGTCGGCCGGGCTCGGCCGCGACGGCGATCCCCGTCGCGAGGACGGGAAGGGCCTCGGCGAAGGTCGCGGCGGCGTCGTGGATCGCGACCTCGCGGATCGGCACCGCGAGGCCGAGCCGTGCCGCCATGCCGGCGAGCGACGCGGGATCGGTGAGGCAGACGAAGGGCGGCAGCCCGGCCGCGTCCCGGGCCAGCCAGGCGCGGAGCGCGAGCTCCGGGCCGATGCCGGCGGGGTCGCCCTCACCGGCTCGAGACGCCGTCCGACGTGGAGGCGTTCGAGAGGGATTGCGACAGGTTGATCTGGCCGAGCGTCCGCAGCTCCAGCCGGACCATGACGGTGCGGTCCGTGTCCCGCTCGCCCGTCGCAGCGATCCGCGGCGTCATGGCGTAGTTGATCGAGAACGTCGTGCACTCGTCCTTGTAGCCGAGCGAGATCGCGCTCTGCGCCACCGTGAACAGGTCGGAGCGGTTGTAGATCGTCGTATTCGCCAGCACCTGACCGCCCGATTGCAGGCGGGACAGGTAGTTCGCCGTGAACAGGTCGCGGGCGTCGAGGTAGCGGTCGAGGTCGAACAGGACCGATCCGCCGATCGACCAGTTGGGCGTGATGTCCCAGGCGGCCGCCGGCTGCAGGCCCTCCCGGCGATGCGAGTAGCCCTGCAGGGGCTGCGCCTCGTAGCGGATGTAGGTCAGCGAGGTCGTGACCGGCAGCCAGGGCTTCAGGTTGGCGACGGCCTGCGCCTCGAACGAGTTCACGTGGAAGTCGTTCTTGTCGAACCGGCTCCGCATGATCAGCGAGTAGTTGTCGTTCGGGTTCACCTGCACGCGGCCGACGAAATCCGACACGCGCGTGTCGAGGCCGGATTGCAGGCCCGTGTTGAGCAGGTCCGCGTTGGCGTACGAGTTCTGGCCGGCGAGCTGGTAGGACTGGCCGAACAGCGCGTTACCCGTCCAGCCCGACGGCATGTTGATGTTGTACTGCAGGCCGAGATTGGCGCGGACGCCGCCCTCCGCCCGGTCGTAGCCGGAGAACTTGTCCCAGCGGAACAGGTTCGTGTCGTCGTAGACGAGCGAGTGCGCGTCCTCGTTTGGCAGGCGGCCGATCCGGGCCTCGTTGGGGCGGGCGACGATCTGGGCGATCGGCGTCAGCGTGTGCGCCCCGAAGCGGCCCGCATCCGCCAGGAACGGGAAGCGGTACTCGATGCCGATGGCGGGCGTGATCCGGCCGACGAAGGAATCGTTCGGGTTCACGAAGTTCGTGACCTGCGCGTTCTGGTAGCCGGTCGTGTCGACGTCGTTGAAGAACCCGTCCGCCCGCAGGTAGCTGAACGGGGTCCAGACCTGGCCGACGTCGTCGATGAAGGCCCGCCGCCAGGACACCTCGCCCGTGACGCGCGCGAAGCTGCCGGGCAACCCGCGCACGAGGCACGCGCCCCGGGCGAACACGGCGCAGCTCTCGTAGGCCGCGGTCGTCAGGCCGGAGCCGAACGGGTAGGTGCGGTTCAGCACGGTGAGCGGGTCGTATTGCGCGGCCGACCGGATGACGTTCGTGAAGTTGCCCTGGAAGCGGAGCTCGCCGCCCAGCGGCTCCGGCCCGTTGATCCGCTTGTCGTAGTCGAGCACGGGGGCGACCAGCGGCAGCTGCTTCTGCCAGTCGGCGTAGGACAGGCCCTGGAAGTAGAAGCCCCGCAGGTCGAAGAACGACCGGTCGCCCTGGCCGCGCAGGAAGGCCTGCGAGGTCGATTCCAGCAGGAGGTAGTTGGAGGCGAGCGTGTCCGACTTGATCTTGTAGTTCTGCAGGAACCACTTGTCCGACAGGAGCGCGATGTTCCAGCCGTAGTGCCAGAACTGGTTGATGGCGAAGCGGCCCGTGGTCTCGATCGAGCCGCGCGTGTCCCGGTCTCCCGGCCCGAAGGGCGGCAGGAGGAAGGCGGACTGGCCCTGCTGGACGATGCCGGCGGCCCGGACGTTGAAGGTGCCCGTGAGGAGGCGCTGCCGGTATTCGGCCTGCATCAGCACGCCCTGCCGGGAGTAGAAGGTCGGCGTCAGCGTGAGGTCGCGGTCGGGCGCGATGTCCCAGAAGAAGGGCACCGCGGCACCCGTGCCGAGCGCGTTCGAGTGGATGTAGTGCGGGGCCAGGAACCCGGTCATCCGCTTCACGGACGGGTCGGCCGTCCAGAAATAGGGCACGTACGCGATCGGCACGCCGCCGAGTTCGAGCGTCGCGTCCTCGTAGTAGATCGTCCGCTCCTCGTTGTTGGCGACGATGCGGGCGGCCTTCACCTGCCAGAGCGGCGGCTTCTCGGGATTCTCGCGGCAGGGCTCGCAGGCCGTGTAGGTGCCGCGCAGGAAGGTGGTCGTCTCGCCGTCGATCCGCTCGGCCCGGGGCGCGGAGAAGCGCGTGCGGACCTGCTCGCCCCGGTCCTCGACCGTCTGCTCGACGCGTAAACTATCGATAAACCCTGTTTTGAAATCGTCCGTGAGTTCGAATCGCTCGGCCGTCGTCACGGCGCCGTTCTGTTCGGTCAGCCGCACGTTGCCTTCGGCGCGCACGCGCCCGGTGTTGCGGTCGTAGACGACGCGGTCGGCCTGCAGGGCCCGGCCCTGGTAGGTGAGCTCGACGTCGCCGCGGGCCGCAACGGTGTTGCGATCCGTGTCGTAGACGATCTCGCGGGCGTCCACGAGCAGCCGGTCGTTGCCGGCCGCGCGCTGCCGCTGGGCGAGCATGTCGTTCAACGTGCCCTGCGGCACGGCCGCGCTCGGCAGGCCGACCAGCGCCGCGAGTGCCAGCGCCGCGACGGCGCGCCGTGCCCCACCCGGCCTGCCCCGCGACCGGGGCTTCGCCAGACGGCCGGTCCGAAGAGGACCCACCCTACGCCGCATCACAGCTCCTGCCGTCGCCGGCCCGGACTCAACCGTCCTCTTGGTACAGTAAGGCCAAGGTTCCAAGCAAACTGCCAACGAGCGCCGGCAGCCAGGCCGCGACGGCCGGGGACACGATGCCGGCATTGCCGAGATCGCGCATCAGCTCGGTGGACACGTACAGGCCGAACCCTGCCGCGACGCCGCCCCCGATCATCTTCGCCACCCCGCCGAAGCGGAAGAAGCGCAGCGAGAAGGACGCCGCCACCAACACCATCGCGACGAAGAGGACAGGCCGCGCGATGAGCGTTCCGTATTGCAGCCGGTAGCGGGTCGCGTCGAGGCCCGCCGCCTCCCGCCGGGCGATCGTTTGCGACAGTTGCCAGAACGGCACGGATTCGGCGGGCGTGATCGTCTGCCGCACCTGGCTCGCGTCGAGGTTCGAGGCGAGCAGGTAGGTGCCGTAGAGCTGCGGCTCCTCGGCGGTGGAGAACACGGTCGCGTCCCGGAACTCCCAGTAGCCGTCGCGCAGCACCGCCTCCGGCGCCTCCACGCGCTCGACGAACCGGCCCTGCCGATCGAACACGAAGGTCGACACGCCCGTGATGCGGGCCGCCTCGCCGCTGTCCCCGCCGTCCGCCTTGATGACGGCCGAGCCGTCGACCGACCGGTTCTGCAGCCACAGTTCCGGCCCGACGCTCTTCATCCGCCGCGAGAAGACGGAGGATTCCAGCTGCTGCGCCCGGTCCTTCAGGAAGGCCGAGAGCGGGTTGTAGAGCATGGCGGTCGCGAGCCCGAGCCCGAGCCCGACGAGGATCGCCGGCTGCAGGAACTGCCAGGCCGAGATGCCGGCGGCGCGGGCGACCACGAGCTCGAGCCGGCGGCTCAGGTTGAGGAGCGCCACCATGGAGCCGAACAGGATCGAGAAGGGGAAGACCTGCTCGGCGATGGCGGGCGTCCGATAGAGCGACAGGCGGGCCATGAGGCCGGGCGTCGCGCCCTCCGTGTCGGCCGCGCGCCGCATCAGCTCGACGAGGTCGAGCGTGTAGACGAGGGCGAACACGGTCGCGAAGACGAGGAGGATCGTCCGCAGGAAGCGCGCCGAGAGATAGAGCGAGAGCGTCCGGCCGAGCAGCATCAGGCCGGTCCGAGCCGCGACCGGCCGACGGCGCGCAGCCGCCCCGTCGCGAGCTGGCCGATGCGGGCGAGGCCGGCCCGCAGGCGCGGCCCCCCGAGGACGAGCGCGACCGAGACCGCCATCGCGGCGATCGGCAGGCCGTAGACCAGCATGAGGGCGGAGGGCGACCGCACCACGGCCGAGGAGGCGGCGAACACCGCGACCCGCAGCGCCACCACGGCGAGCACGGCGCCCGCCATCGCGGCGCCGCGCCCCTGCCGGGTGGTCCGGGGTTCGCCGAGGGCCGCGAAGGCGATGAAGACGGTCGCGAGCGGAAACAGCCAGGCGGAGAGCCGGTCGTGCAGCTCGGACCGGAAGCGGCCCGCCTGGAGCTTGTAGTAGGGCTCGTTCACGTCCGGCAGGATCAGGTCCGTCGTCGAGCGCTCGCGCGGCTTGTAGATGAGCTCCGCCGCCTCCTGGTTCAGGGCCGAGAGGTCGATCGCGTAGCGCTGGAAGACGACGATGGAGGAATCCACCGCGTTCGGCCGCTGCCGGTGCACGCTGCCGTTCTCGAGGACGAGGTAGCTGCCGCCGTCGTGGTCCACCGTGCGGCCGCGCTCGGCGAGGTAGACGGTGATGCGCCCCGCCTCCCGCCGGTCCTGCAGGAAGATGCCGAGGAGGGCGCCGCTCGCCCGCTCGCGGTAATGGAAGGTGACGCCGTTATCGAGCGTCGTGAACTGGCCCTCCTGGGCGATGTTGGCGACGAAATCGGCCCGGATGCGGGCGATGAGGTCGCGGATCTCCTGGAAGCTCGACGGGATGAGGTAGATCGTCAGCAGCGCGACAAGGCCCGCGACGAGCCCGCCCAGGGCCAGGAAGGGCCGCATCAGCCGGAACGGCGACATGCCGGCCGCGCTCATGACGATGAGCTCGGAATCGCCGTTCAGCCGGTTCAGGGCGAACAGGACCGCGATGAACAGGGCGACGGGCGCGATCACGGCGACGAGGGTCGGGATGGTGAGGCCCGTGACCGTGAGGAAGACCAGGATGGTCTGGCCCTGGGCCGTCACGACGTCGAGCTGACGCAGGGCCTGCGTGACCCAGATCACGCCCGTGAGCGCGACGAGGCAGGCGAGGAACGCCGCCCCGGCGATCCGGAAGATGTAGCGCTCGACGAGGGACATGGGCTCGCTGGAGGACAGGCCGGGGCTAGCGCGCCGCGACCGGGCCGGCAAGGCAGGGGCGCCGCGATCGCGGCCGTTTCGCGGCACCTGTGGCCCGGGCGACGCCACGACGCTGGCGCGGGGCGCCGTCTCCTGGCATGGCGCTTCCGAACAGCCGGCGGCGCCGGCCCATGGCCCGGAGTGCGGTGTGGACAGGATCACGATCGAGTTCGCGGAACTGGACGGAAGCCTCGAGGGCGGCGACCTCGTCGTGCTCGTCGGCGACGATCTCGCGGTCGGGCCGGAGGCGGAGCGGCTCCGGCCCGGCCTCGGCGCGCTGATCCGCCGGGCGGCGGCCGCGGAGCGGTTCAAGGGCAAGGCCAAGGCCGTCCTGGCGATCCCCGCGCCGGACGGCATGGCCGGGATCGACCGGGTGCTCGTCCTCGGGACGGGGCCGGCCGCCGAGCGCGGCGCGCTGGACTGGAAGGGGGTCGGCGGCATCCTCGCCGCGCGGATCGGGGGCCGCAGCGCCACGCTCCTCGCCGAGATGCCGGACGCGCCGGACGGCGGGGCGGCGCTCGCCGACCTGGTTCTCGGCGCCCGGCTGCGGGCCTACGCCTTCGACCGCTACAAGACCAAGAAGAAGAAGGACGACGAGCCGGACGCGGAGACGGCGCGGCTCGCGGTGCGGGTCGGCGACGCCGCGGGCGCCCGCGCGCGGGACGC
>JAEUAC010000048.1 GCA_019695455.1 Methylorubrum extorquens
CCGGGACCCCGAGGGCCGTGCAGGCTGGACCCCGGCCTTCGCCGGGGTGAGCGGGTGGGTGGCACCACCCGCCCAACACCCCGCCTCCGCTCGTCCCCGCAAAGGCCGGGACCCCGAGGGCAGTGGAAGCTGGGCCCCGGCCTTCGCCGGGGTGAGCGGGTGGGTGGCATCACCCTTCCAACAACACCCTCCCCGCTCGTCCCGGCGCAAGCCGGGACCCCGAGGGCCGTGCAGGCTGGACCCCGGCCTTCGCCGGGGTGAGCGGGTGGGTGGCATCACCACTTGAACAACCCCTCCTCCGCTCATCCCGGCGCAGGCCGGGATCCCGAGGGCGGTGGTCAGCCCGGGGTCCGGGGCGGCTAGCCGGGCTGGGCCTCGCCCGCGGCGTAGGTCTCGTCGAGGGAATAGCCGGCGCCGCGGACGGTCCGGATCGGATCGGTAGCGCCGTCGCCCAGCGCCTTGCGGAGGCGGCCGACATGGACGTCGACCGTGCGCTCGTCGATGTAGACGTCGCGGCCCCAGACGCGGTCGAGCAGCTGCTCCCGCGAGAAGACGCGCCCCGGATTGCTCATCAGGTATTCGAGCAGGCGGAACTCGGTCGGGCCGAGCCGCAGGGGCTGGCCGCCCCGGCGCACGCGGTGCTGGCCGCGGTCGAGCTCGAGGTCGCCGAAGGCGAGGATGTCGCCGGTCGCCTCCGGCCGGGCCCGCCGCAGGAGCGAGCGGATGCGCGCCATCAGTTCGGGCACGGAGAACGGCTTCACGACGTAGTCGTCGGCGCCCGTGGAGAGGCCGCGGACGCGGTCCGTCTCCTCGCCGCGCGCCGTCAGCATGACGATCGGCAGCCGCTCGGTCTCGCGCCGCAGGCGGAGGCGACGGCAGAGCTCGATGCCCGAGACGCCGGGCAGCATCCAGTCGAGGACGAGGAGGTCCGGCGGGGCCTCCCGCAGCATCATCTCGGCCTCGTCGCCGCGGGCCGCGACCTCGGCGCCCCAGCCCTCCGCCTCGATGTTGTAGCGCAGGAGCAGCGAGAGCGACTCGTCGTCCTCCGCCACCAGGATGCGGGGTTTCGCGCTCATCGCAGCGTTCCGTCGATCGTCAGGATCCGCGTCCCGTCAGGCCGCGATAGTCGGCGCCGTGGTGCGGTCGTCCTTCGGCCGCTCCGTATCGAGCGCCCGGCCCGTCACGAGGTAGTGGATCGTCTCGGCGATGTTGGTCGTGTGGTCGCCGATGCGCTCCACGTTCTTCGCCACGAAGAGGAGGTGCGCGCAGAACGAGATGTTGCGCGGATCCTCCATCATGTAGGTCAGGAGCTCGCGGAACAGCGACGTGTAGAGCGCGTCGATCGCCTCGTCGCGGTGCCAGACGTCCATGGCCTTGTCGAGGTCGTGCCCGGCATAGGCGTCGAGCACGTCCTTGAGCTGGCCCATGACGAGGTCCGAGATGCTCTGGACGCCGATGACGATCTTCTGCGCCTGGAAGCCGTCCGCGATGGCGAGGACGCGCTTGCCGCAATTCTTCGACATGTCGCCGATGCGCTCGAGGTCGCCCGAGATGCGGATCGCGGAGACGATCTCCCGCAGGTCGATGGCGAGCGGCTGGCGGCGCGCGATGGTGAGGATCGCCCGCTCCTCGATCTCGCGCTGGAGCGCGTCGAGCCGCAGGTCGGCCTTGATGACGCCCTGCGCGAGGACGGCGTCGCGGCGCACGAGCGCCGTCACGGCGTCGCCGAGCTGCTTCTCGGCGATGCCGCCCATCTCGGCGATGGCCGAGCGCAGGCTCTCGAGGTCTGAATCGAACGACTTGACGATGTGATCGGACATGGTCCCCTCCCGCTCAGCCGAACCGGCCCGTCACGTAATCGTGGGTGCGCTTCTCGCGCGGGTTCATGAAGATGTCGTCGGTCGGCGCGAATTCGACGAGCTCGCCGAGATACATGAAGGCCGTGTACTGCGAGATGCGGGCGGCCTGCTGCATGTTGTGGGTGACGATGGCGATCGTGAACTCGGAGCGCAGCTGCTCCAGGAGCTCCTCGATCTTGCCGGTCGAGATCGGGTCGAGCGCGGAGGTCGGCTCGTCGAAGAGGATCACCTCGGGGTTCTGCGCGACCGTCCGGGCGATGCAGAGCCGCTGCTGCTGGCCGCCGGAGAGGCCCGTGCCCGGGTTCTTCAGCTTGTCCTTCACCTCGTCCCAGAGCGCGGCCTTGCGCAGCGCGTGCTCGACGCGGACGTCCGTGTCGGCGCGCGACAGGCGCTCGTAGAGCCGCATGCCGAAGGCCACGTTGTCGTAGATCGACATCGGGAAGGGCGTCGGCTTCTGGAACACCATGCCGACGCGGGAGCGGAGCTCGTTCACGTCGACGGAGGGATCGATGATGTTGCGGCCGTCGAGCATGATCTCGCCCGTGGCGCGCTGCTCGGGATAGAGGCTGTAGATGCGGTTGAAGCAGCGCAGCAGCGTCGACTTCCCGCACCCCGACGGCCCGATCAGCGCCGTCACGTGGCGTTCGCGGAACTCCATGTTGATCGACTTCAGGGCGCGGAAGTCGCCGTAGTAGAAGTCGAAGTCGCGGACCGACACCTTGGCGGGCGCGGAGGCGTTGGCGGGCGTCCCGCGACCGAGCGAGACGGACTGGCCGAGGGCGGCGCTCATCGAACGGTGTCCTTCTTGAGGAGGAGGCGGGCCAGCACGGACAGCCCGAGGATGGTCATGGTGATGATGAGCGCGCCCGCCCAGGCGAGCTCCTGCCAGTTCGTGTAGGGCGACAGGGCGAACTGGTAGATCGTGACCGGCAGGTTCGAGACGCCGCCGACCAGCGAGGGCGAGAACCAGAAGTTGTTGTTCAGCGCCGTGAAGAGCAGCGGCGCCGTCTCGCCCGCGATCCGGGCGGTCGCCAGGATGATGCCCGTGACGATGCCGGCCTGCGCGGCCCGCCAGGTCACCCGCGTGATGACGCGGGAGGGCGGCGCGCCGAGCGCCGCGCCGGCCTCGCGCAGCGGCGCCGGCACGAGGGACAGCATGTCCTCCGTCGTCCGCACGATGACGGGGACGGCGATGATGGCCAGCGCGATGCCGCCCGCCCAGCCGGAATAGTTGCCGAAGGGCGCGACCATGAAGGTGTAGACGAACAGGCCGATCAGGATCGAGGGCGCGGAGAGCAGCACGTCGTTGATGAAGCGGATGACGGAGGCGAGCTTCGAGCCGCGGCCGTATTCGGCCAGGTAGGTGCCGGCCAGCACGCCGATCGGCGTCGCGATCAGGATGCCGATCATCGTGAGGAGGAACGAGCCGGCCATGGCGTTGGCGAGGCCGCCGCCTTCCGTGCCCGGCCCGGGCGTGACGGCCGTGAAGACCGAGGGGCGCAGCGCCGACAGGCCCTGCACGAGGAGCATGACGAGGATCCAGCCGAGCGCCGCGACCCCGAGGATCGAGACGGCCACGCTGAAGACCTTGAGGGCCCGATCGGCGACGCGGCGGCTGGAGCGGACGCGGCCCCAGGCGGGCGGCGCGGCCGTGGCGGGGACCGTGGAGGCGGACATCATTTGCCCCTCTGGACGCGGGCGATGAGCAGCCTCGCCGCGATCAGGACCGTGAAGGTGACGAGGAAGAGGATGCAGCCGAGCGCGATGAGGGCGGAGAGCTGCAGGTCGGCGGCCTCGTTGAACTCGTTCGCGATGCGCGACGCGATGGTCGAGCCCGGATCGAAGATGGAGGTCGAGAGCCGGTTCGCGTTGCCGACCACGAAGGTGACGGCCATCGTCTCGCCGAGCGCGCGGCCGAGGCCGAGCATGATGGCGCCGATGATCGACACGCCCGCCTGCGGCAGGAGGACGTGGCGCACCACCTCCCAGGTCGTGCAGCCGATGCCGTAGGCGCTCTCCCGCAGGACGGGCGGGATCTGGTTCAGCATGTCCCGCGCGATGGAGGCGATGAACGGGATGATCATGAGGGCGAGGATGACGCCCGCCGTGAAGATGCCCGTGCCGGAGGGGACGCGCGAGTAGAAGAGCGTGCCCACGATCGGGATGCCCTCGACGACGCCGTTCAGCGGCGTCTGCACGAAGCGGGCGACGAGGGGCGCGAAGACGAACAGGCCCCACATGCCGTAGATGATGGACGGGACGGCGGCGAGGAGCTCGACCGCCGTGCCGATCGGCCCGCGCATCCAGCCCGGCGCGAGCTGGGTCAGGAAGATGGCGATCCCGATCGAGATCGGCACTGCGGTCGAGCTCCTCGCCGCCGTCCCGTCCATCATCTACGG
>JAEUAC010000150.1 GCA_019695455.1 Methylorubrum extorquens
GCCGGTGGAACTCGGTCGAGGCGTCGCCGTGCGGACGGTCGTGCGCCAGGATGGCCGTGAGCGCGGCCTGGGGCAGGCGACGATCGCTGACGCCGATCCCGGCGGCCCCGCGCAGCGTCGAGAAGCGTCCGTCCGCGGCCGCCACGATGGCGCCCGACAGCCGGGACCCGTCGGCGAGCCGCACGGTGCCGAGATCCGCCTCGGCCAACCCCTCCGCCCGTCCCGCGTGCCAGGCGAGGCCCGGCTGCCGCCGCGCGGCCTCGGCCAGGATGCCGAGCAGCGTCGCGTTCTCGATGTTGCGGCCGAAGAAGGGCAGGCCGATCTCGGCCGCGTCGAACTCCGCCGGGGGCGGCGTGAACAGGCTGCCCGTGGCGTCCACGATGCGCAGGCGCCGGAGCGGCGCGGAGGCGGCCGCGACGGCCGGGCCCACCCCGATCCGCTCCATGAGGTCGAGCGCGGGGCGGAGCAGGGCGGCGGTCCGGCCGTCGCTGCGCCCCGGCTCCGGCCCGATCAGGCCGACGCGGCGTCCGGCCCGGGCGGCCCCGATGGCGGCCGCGAGGCCGACCGCCCCCGCGCCGCTGACGATGAGATCGTAGCGCTCCGTCATCCTGCGGCCTTTAGCATGGCTCGCGCCGTTGCCGTCATCCCTCCGGCTGCTTAGACGTCGCGATCAAGCTTCGAGGGAGAGAGACATGGTCGCAGTCGTCCGCGTGCACGAATATGGCGGTCCCGAGGTCCTGAAGTACGAGCAGGTCGATCTGCCGGCGCCCGGCCCCGGCGAGGTGCGGGTCCGCCAGACGGCGATCGGCGTCAACTACATCGACACCTACTTCCGGTCCGGCCACTACAAGGCGCCGCAGCTGCCGTTCGTCGCCGGCAACGAGGGCGCGGGCGAGATCACGGCGCTCGGCGAGGGCGTGTCCGGCCTCGCGGTCGGCGACCGGGTCGCCTACGTGGCCGCGCTCGGCTGCTACGCGGCGGAGCGGAACGTCCCGGCCGCCATCGCCGTCAAGCTGCCCGCAGGCGTCTCCGACGAGCAGGCCGCGGCCATGATGCTGAAGGGCATGACGGTCGAGTACCTCATCCACCGCAGCTACAAGGTCCAGAAGGGCGACACGATTCTCGTCCACGCGGCGGCGGGCGGCGTGGGCCTCCTCCTCACCCAATGGGCGAAGCATCTCGGCGCGACCGTGATCGGCACGGCGGGATCGGAGGAGAAGGCGGCGCTGGCGCGCGAGGCCGGCTGCGACCACGTGATCCTCTACCGGACGGAGAAGTTCCCGCAGCGCGTCAAGGAGATCACGGACGGGGCCCTCTGCGCGGCCGTCTACGACGGGATCGGCAAGGACACCGTGGTCGACTCGCTCGACTGCCTGCGTCCGCTCGGCATCCTCGTGAACTACGGGTCCGCCTCCGGCGGGGTCGAGAACTTCAACCTCGGCCTGCTCGCGCCGAAGGGCTCGCTCTACGTGACGCGTCCGACGCTCAACACCTTCACGGCCAAGCGGGAATGGCTGGAGGAGATCGCCGGCAACCTGTTCAAGGTCGTGGCGGACGGGACCGTGAAGGTCACGATCAACAAGCGCGCGAAGCTGGCCGAGGCGGCCGACGTCCACCGGGCGCTGGAAGGCCGGGAGACGACCGGATCCATCATCCTGACGCCCTGAGCGTCGTTCCCCGGGACGAGCCGGATGGCGGGGGCGCGTCGTGCCCTCGCCATCCGGCTCGACCGCCTCCATATGCGGCCGGGTTCGCAGGAGGTGTTGGATGAAGACGGTCTGGAGTGCGCTCGTCGTCGGAACGGCGCTGCTCGCCGCCCCCGCGGCCTCGGCCGACGGGCCCGATACCATCATGAAGAAGTCGACCGTCTGGCGGGCCCTGACGCCCAACGACAAGCTCGCCGTCTACGGCATCGACGATCCGCTCGTGGAGGGCGTGGCCTGCCACTACACGGTGCCCGAGAAGGGCGGCGTGAAGGGATCGCTGGGGCTGGCCGAGGAGGTGTCGGAGATCTCGCTCGCCTGCCGGCAGGTGGGCCCGATCCGCTTCAAGGAGCCGTTCGAGCAGGGCGACGTCGTCTTCTCGGAGCGCCGGTCGCTCGTCTTCAAGAAGATGCAGATCGTGCGCGGCTGCGACGCGAAGCGGAACGTGCTGGTCTACCTGGTCTATTCCGACCGGATCATCGAGGGTTCGCCGCAGAACTCGACCTCGACCGTGCCCGTCATGCCGTGGGGCGCCGTGACGGAGACGCCGCGCTGCGCGGACTTCGTGAAGGGCTGAGCGCGCCGCTCAGCGGGCGCACGTGATGGAGAAGGGCCGGGTGTCGGCCGTCGTCGCCCGGACCGGGCGCGCGATGGAGCCGGTCGTCTCGACGGGGTCGACCATGCCGAACTCGACCGCGGCCGCGAAGCCCTGGGCCAGGCACCATTGGTCGGCCACCACCTTGCCGCAGGTCGAGGCGGCGCATTCGGCGATGCCGTAGCCGTCGTCGGCGGGCACGACGAAGGTCGCGTTCGTGGACGCGGCCTGGCTCGTCTCGCTCGGCACGACGGCCAGGGTCGCGGCGCCGACGAGGCCGAGCGCGACCGCGCCGAACACGGCAAAGCTGCGACGCATGGTGAAAGTCCCCTGAACCCGATCGCTCGGATGCGACTCAATGGCCGGCATCCTTGAACAAAGACTTAAGCCGGAAGAGGCCCGGTCCGGCGTGTGCCGCCGCACCGGCCTCCAGGGCCGCCGGGCTGGTCGGCGTCTTGACGGATGCGGGGTGGCGGAGCAATCCGCCGCCTCGTCCTTTGAACATCTTCCGGCGGGGTTGTGGCTCCTTTGCACCGCACCATGGCGCCGTCCGCGGCAGCCCGCCGCATCATCCTGAGGAGACGTCCGTGACCCTGCCGGGCCTTCGGCTGACGAACACGCTGACGCGTCGGAAGGACGCGTTCGCGCCGATCGATCCCGAGCACGTGCGCCTCTACGCCTGCGGGCCGACGGTCTACGACTTCGCCCATATCGGGAACGCCCGGCCGGTGATCGTCTTCGATCTCCTGTTCAGGCTGCTGCGGCTCCATGCCGAGGCGGGCGCCTTCGACGGCGGCCGGGGCGAGACGCGCGTCACCTACGTCCGCAACATCACGGACGTCGACGACAAGATCAACGCGCGCGCCGCCGTCGACTTCCCGGACCTGCGCCTCAACGACGCCATCCGGCGCGTGACGGAGGGGACGGCGCGCCAGTTCCACGAGGACATCCGCGCCCTCGGCGTCGTCATGCCCGAGGACCTGTCGGCAAGCCGCCACGCCATGGTCGAGCCCCGGGCGACCGCGCATATCGACGCCATGCGGACGATCGTCGACCGGCTCGTCGCGTCCGGCCACGCCTACGCGGCGGAGGGGAACGTCCTCTTCCACGTGCCCTCGATGGCCGAGTACGGCGCGCTGTCCCGCCGCCCGCTGGACGAGATGGAGGCGGGGGCCCGGGTCGACGTGGCGCCCTACAAGCGCTCGCCGCTCGACTTCGTGCTCTGGAAGCCGTCCGGCCCGGGCGAGCCCGGCTGGCCGTCGCCCGCCGGCCTGCCCGGGCTCGGCCGGCCGGGATGGCACATCGAGTGCTCCGCCATGGCCTGGCAGCATCTCGGCGAGCGCTTCGACATCCATGCGGGCGGGCTCGACCTCATCTTCCCGCACCACGAGAACGAGATCGCCCAGTCCCGCTGCGCCTTCGGCACGCCGTCGATGGCCACCGTCTGGCTGCACAACGGCTTCGTGCAGGTCGCGGGGGAGAAGATGTCGAAGTCGCTCGGCAACTTCGTCACCATCCGCGACCTCCTCGCGACGACGGTCTTCGGCAGCACCCGCTGGCACGGCGCCGTGCTCCGGTTCGCCATGCTCGGCACCCATTACCGCCAGCCGATCGACTTCACGGTCGAGCGGCTGACGGAGGCCCGCGCCCAGCTCGGCGCCATGATCGAGGCGGCATCGGGCCGCGAGCCGGACCCGGCGAACCCGCCGGCGGAGGTGCTCGGCGCGCTCGACG
>JAEUAC010000344.1 GCA_019695455.1 Methylorubrum extorquens
CCTTCCGGCGCGGGGTGGCCGCGGCGGCCGGGGTCGGAGAGCGACGTCTCGCCGGGGCCGGCGCCGCGGGCGGAGGCGGCTCGAAGTCGAGCATGGCGGCCTCGCTGCCGCGCAGCCGCTTCACCACGGTGCCGGGCTGGGCCAGGGCGGCATCGTGGGCGTCGCCGGCCTCCACGCGCGACGCGCGGCCGGTCCCGAACAGGTCCGTTCCCGTGCCCCAGGCGTCGAGCGCGGCCTTCTGGCTCGGGGCCGCCACGTAGGCGTCGTGGAATCCGATCGGGGTCACGAAGACCTTGAGCTTCGGCGCCTTGGCCATGCGGCCACTCCCGTTTCGCCTGGCCGCCGCTAGGATGGCGGCCATGTGCAACCTCTACAGCCTCACGACGAACCAGGAGGCCATCCGTCGCCTCTTCGGCGTCGAACGCGACGCCGCCGGCAACGTGCCGCCGCTTCCCGGCATCTTCCCCGACCAGCCCGCGCCGGTCGTCCGCCACGGCGCGGACGGGATCCGCGAGCTCGTGACCGCCCGCTGGGGCCTGCCCGGCCCGCCGCAATTCGGCGGCGCGCCCGTCACCAACGTCCGCAACACCGCGAGCCCGCATTGGCGGCGCTGGCTCGGGACCGCCTCGCGCTGCATCGTGCCGTTCACGTCCTTCTGCGAGTACGCGGACACGAAGCCCCGCAAGACCGCGACCTGGTTCGCGGCCGACGAGAGCCGGCCGCTGCTCGCCTTCGCGGGCCTCTGGACCACCTGGCACGGCACGCGCGGCACGAAGCAGAACCCCGTCGAGGGCGAGCACCGGCTGTTCGCGTTCCTGACCTGCGAGCCGAACGGCGTCGTCGGGCCGGTCCACCCGAAGGCCATGCCCGTGATCCTGACGGCGCCGGAGGAGGTGGAGACCTGGCTGCTCGCGCCCTGGCCCGAGGCGCGGGCGCTGCAGCGTCCCCTCCCCGACGCCGCGCTCCGCATCGTGGCGCGCGGCGCGCGCGAGGATCCCGCCCCGGCCGATCCGGCGAGGCAGGGTCTGTCGCAGGGATCAGACGAACTGCACCCCGATCTCTTCGCCGACGCGCCAGACCAGCCGGGCCGACCGCCGCATCCCGCGTGACGGGACGTGCAGCTCGAAGGTCTGCGGCAGGAGCGCCGCGCGGGCGAGCGACAGCCGGGCCCCCGAGCTCGACAGATCGATCGTCCGGCAGGCGAGCGACCGCCCGGGACCGAGGGCGATCGTCGCCGGCAGGCTGACGGAGCGACGCTCCGCGCGACGACGCTCGACCGGAGCGGCCGCCGTCTTCCCGAGCTTCAGGAACCCGAACATGGACCCTCGCGCATGACCTGCGCCATTGTGCCGGCGAATCGCGCGCGTTCGGCGAATGCGGGCGCCCGCATTTGAGACAAATCCGAACGCCGCCCGCCCGCGCGCCGACCGGAGGATGGCCCATGACCCGACCGACCGAGAGCGTCTGGGACTACCCGAGGCCGCCCCGCCTCGAACCGGTGGCCGAGCGGATCCGCGTCGTGTTCGACGGCGTCGCCATCCTCGACACGCAGGCCGCGTTCCGCGTCCTCGAGACGAGCCACCCGCCGACCTACTACCTGCCCCGGGCTGACTTCAGCCCCGGCGCGCTCGCGCCCGCGGCGGGCTCCTCCGTCTGCGAATGGAAGGGCCGCGCGGTCTATCTCGACATCGTCGGGCCCACGCGCCGCGCGGCGCGGGCCGCCTGGAGCTACCCCGACCCGACGCCCGCCTTCGCGGCGATCGCCGGGCACGTCGCGATCTACGCGGCCGCCATGGACGCCTGCTTCGTCGGCGACGAGCAGGCCCGGCCGCAGCCGGGCGGCTTCTACGGCGGCTGGGTCACGTCCTGGATCGCCGGCCCCGTGAAGGGCGAGCCGGGGACGGAAGGCTGGTAGCGGGCCCGCGCCTCAGCGACGGCCCACCCGGGCGTGCGGCGGCGCCCGGCGCCCGGACCCGTCGGGCCGCCGCCGCGGACCCGCCAGGTAGGCGAGGCCGGCCGCGCCGACCGCGAGCAGGGCCATGGCCGCCAGGGGATGCGTCTGGGCGGCCGTGTAGGCGCTCGGGCGGGAGAGGACCGAGGGCTCGCCCCGCTCCTCGCCGTCCGCCACGAGCCCGTGCAGGTTGCCCGACCGGTCGCGCCGGATGGCGCCGCCCTTCTCGAGCGGGCCCATGCGGGAGCCGACCCAGTCGACCGCGCCCGGAAGGTGCTTGTTGATCGCGCTGAACATCTTGGCCCCGCCGCCGACGTAGTAGTCGCGCCCGCCATGGGCGGCCGCGTGCAGGATCGCCGCCGCCACGTCGTCCGGCCGGTAGATCGGCTGCGGCAGGCTGGGCTCCTCGTCCATGTAGTTCCTCGCGTGCTGCGGCAGCGGGGTATCGATGGAGGCGGGCTTGACGAGCGTGACCGAGATCGGCGCGCCCTCCTCCATCAGCTCCATCCGGAAGGCGTCCGTGAAGCCCTTGATGGCGTGTTTGGAGGCCGCGTACATGCCCTGGATCGGGAAGGCGACGTCCGAGGCCACGCTGCCGAGGTTGACGATCGCTCCGCCGCGGCCCCGCAAATGCCGCGCCGCGACCTGGCTGCCCCAGACGACGCCCCAGAAGTTCACGTCGAAGAGCCGCCGGTGATCGTCGTCGGACACGCGGTCGATGTGCCCGAAGATGCTGATCCCGGCATTGTTCACCCAGGTGTCGAACCCGCCGAAGCGCCGGACGGCGTCGGCCGCCACCCGCTCGACGTCGGCCTTCCGGGCGACGTCGGCGACGACGTACTCGGCCGTGCCGCCCTCCGCCCGGATGCCCGCCACGACGGTCCTCAGCGCGGCCTCGTTGCGGGCCGCGAGGACGACGCGGCTTCCCGCCCGGGCGGCCCGGCGGGCCGTCGCGAGGCCGATGCCGCTGGAGGCGCCCGTGATGACGATCGTCTGCTCCGCGATCGGCTTGAGGCTTCGCGCCATGGGAGATCCTTCCGGTGACGGCGCGAGGAGCCCCGTGCGGGGCCGCGCCGTGAGCCGGGTGAACCGACGGCCCGGAGCATCGGTTCGGGTGCGCAATCGGACCGCCGCGGTTGCCGCAGGGCGGGTTTGCGATCACGATCCCGTCCGAGCGGAGCTTTCCTTCGGCGCCGCCGTTCTCGGCGCGGTCCCGGGGGCATGGGTCGCCGCGACGCGTGACGGAGCGAGTGCATGGATGGCTTCACGCCCGGCCTGACGGCGGACGATCTCGCGCAGGACGGCGACGGGCCCGCCCCGGCGGGCGCTCCCGCGACCGACGAGAAGGCGGCCGCCGACCTCGTGCTCGCGCCGGCCGAGCTCTACCCGCGCATCGACCTCCGGTCCGGCGGCGAACCGTGGGAGCGGCGCCGCGCCGCCGGCAAGGCGCTCCGGGCCGCCGCCCCCTACGAGGAGGCCGGCCGCCTCGCCGAGCAGCCGGACCGGCCGGACCCCGTCGCCCTCGTCGAGGCCGCCCAGGCGGGGCGGCTGGAGCGCTACCTGCCGATCCGCGTGGGCCGGATGGCGGCGTCGCCCTTCGCCTTCCTGCGCGGCGCGGCGCACGTCATGGCGCAGGACCTCTCCCGCGAGGCGCGCAGCGGCATCGACGTCGTGCTCGACGGCGACGCCCACCTGTCCAATTTCGGGCTGTTCGGGACGCCGCAGCGCGAGATCGTGCTCGACCTGAACGATTTCGACGAGGTCACGATCGGCCCGTGGGAATGGGACCTGAAGCGGCTGGTCGCGAGCCTCGACGTCCTGTCGCGCGAGGCGGGCCTTCCCGAGGTCGCGCGCCGCGAGGTCACGACGAGCTGCGCGCGCGGGTACCGCACGGCCATGTTCGAGATGGCGCCGCGCGGCCCGATCGACGTGTGGCACCGCTCCGCCCGGGCCGACGACCTCTCCTTCCACGGGATCGAGGTGGACGAGGAATCCCGCGCCGTGATCCGCAAGGCGGTCGAGAAGGCCCGCAAGCGCAACAACCGCTCGCTCCTCGCCAAGATCGGCGAGCGGCGCATCGACGGCGGCTGGCGGTTGCGGGCCGACCCGCCGATCCTCGAGAGCGTCGACGAACAGACCCGCGAGGGCGTCATCACGGGGCTCGAGCGCTACGCCGACACCCTCCCCCGCGAGCGGCGCTTCATGCTGAGCCGCTACCGGGTGGTCGACGTCGCGCACCGCATCGTCGGCGTGGGCAGCGTCGGGACGCGCGCCTACCTGGCGCTCCTGTTCGGCAACTCGGACGAGGACGCGCTCTTCCTGCAGGTCAAGGAGGCGGTCGCGCCCGCCCATGCCCCCTACCTCCCGCCGCTGCCGGAACCCTATCGGAGCCACGAGGGCGCCCGCGTCGTCTACGGCCAGCGGCTCCTGCAGGCGGTCGGCGACCCGCTGCTCGGCTGGACGACGATCGACGGCCGCCCCTTCTACGTCCGCCAGATGCGGAACATGAAGGGCGAGGTGCCCCTGAAGCTCCTGACCGGCCGGCCGCTCGTGTTCTTCGCCTACGCCTACGGCTCGCTCCTGGCGCGCGCCCATGCGCGCACCGGGGACGCGGCCGCGATCTCGGGCTATTGCGGCAAGCCCGACCACCCGGCCCTCGACCGGGCGCTGGCAGACTGGGCCTCCGCCTACGGGGACCAGACCGAACGCGACCACGCGGCCTTCCGGGCGGCGATCGCGGCCGGGCGGCTCGTCGCCGCCGACGACCCGGGCTGAAGGCAGGGGCCGGTTCCGCGCCTCAGGCCGGGAGCCGGACCGTCGCCCGCAGCCCGCCGAGCGGGCCGTCGCCCAGCGCGATGTCGCCGCCATGCGAGCGGGCGACGTCCCGCGCGATGGCGAGGCCCAGGCCCGAGCCGCCCTCGTCCTGGTTGCGGGCCTCGTCCAGCCGGACGAAGGGCTTGAACACGTCCTCCCGGTTCTCGGCCGGGATGCCGGGTCCGTCGTCGTCCACGTGGATCGTGAGCCAGCGGCCCTCGTGATGGGCCGAGATGGCGATGCGCTCGCCGTGCCGGGCCGCGTTCGAGACGAGGTTGACGAGAAGGCGCCGGAAGGCGTCGGCCCGCACCGTCACGGCCGGATCGCCGACCAGTTCGAGCGAGGTCGCGTG
This sequence comes from Methylorubrum extorquens, assembly GCA_019695455.1. Taxonomy (GTDB): domain Bacteria; phylum Pseudomonadota; class Alphaproteobacteria; order Rhizobiales; family Beijerinckiaceae; genus Enterovirga; species Enterovirga extorquens_A. Next base: position 5,118 of record JAEUAC010000344.1, read on the forward strand.
GCCCGAGCGCTCGAGATCGGCCTGCAGCTCGGCCAGCAGCGCCCGCAGGTCCGTCGCGACCGCCTGCTCGCCGAGATCGCCGCGGGCGAAGGCGAGGTAGCCCTCGAGCATCCGGCTCATCTCGTCGACGTCGCGCTTCAGGTCGTCGACGTCGGGCGTCTGTTCGACGAGGGCAAGCGACAGGCGGAAGCGCGTGAGGATGGTGCGGAGGTCGTGCGAGACGCCGTTCAGCATCGCGGTCCGCTGCTGCGTGGCGCGCTCGATCCGGCGCTTCATCTCGAGGAAGGCGTGCCCCGCCTGCCGGACCTCGCGGGCGCCGCGGGGCCGGAACTCGAGCTCGCGTCCCCGGCCGAAATCCTCGGCCGCGGTCGCGAGCTTCAGGATCGGCCGGATCTGGTTGCGCAGGAACAGGATCGCCACCGTGAGGAGGATCAGCGAGGTGCCGACCATCCAGACGAGGAAGATGTGCGAGTTCGACGCGTAGGCGAGGCTCCGGCGGGCGACGATGCGCAGGATGCCGCCCTTCACGGGCAGCCGGATCTCGATCAGGTTCGAGCGCCCGACCGTGTCGATCCAGAACGGCCGCCCGATCTGGCGGCGGATCTCGTCGGAGAGCGCCTCGTCGAGGAGCGAGAAGAACGGCTTCGGCCCCGGCGGCGGCAGGTTCGCGTTCGGCATCACCTCGACGTCGAGCGTCAGGCGCTCGGCCGCGATGCGCGACACGGCATCCGCCCCGTTCGGGTCCGGCCAGGTCTCGTAGACGTCGATGAGCGCCGCGATGTCCGACGTGACGGCCGACGACAGGCGCTGCGTGACGAGCTGCCAGTGCCGCTCCATGAACACGTAGGCGATGACCGATTGCAGCAGCACCACGGGCGTGATGATGATGATGAGCGAGCGGGCGTAGAGCCCCTTCGGCAGCAGGCTCGCGAGCGGGCGCGTCAGCCGGCGCAGCATGGTGCGCGCCGCCGAGCGGGACGGGCGGACCGCGCCCGTGGCCATCAGGCCTCGGCCGCGAGGCGGTAGCCGACGCCCCGCACCGTCTGCAGGAACACGGGATTGGCGGGATCCACCTCGATCTTCCGGCGCAGCCGCGTGATCTGGACGTCGACCGCCCGCTCCGTCGCGGCGCCGGCCGTGCCGGTCAGTTCCTCCCGGGCGACCTCCTGGCCTCCCCGATGGCCGAGGATGGTCAGGATCTCGCGCTCGCGATCGGTGATGCGGATGACCTCGCCGTCGCGCCGCAGCTCGCCCCTGTCGAACCGGAACAGGAAGGGGCCGAAGCGGACGAGCTCCGGCGCGGAGGCCGGGACGGCGGCCGGCGGGCCGGACCGCTTCAGGATGTTGCCGAGCCGGAGCACGAGCTCGCGCGGCTCGAACGGCTTCGACAGGTAGTCGTCGGCGCCAAGCTCCAGCCCGTGCAGCCGGTCGCCGATGTCGGCCCGGGCCGTCAGCATCAGGATCGGGATCTGCGACTCGGTCCGCAGCCGGCGCATGTAGTCGAAGCCCGTCTCGCCCGGCATCATCACGTCGAGCACCACGGCGTCGAACACGACGCTGCCCGACTTGGCGCGCGCCTCCGCGGCGCTCGCCGCCGCCGTCACGCGGTAGCCGTTCTCGCCGAGGAAGCGGGCGAGGAGGTCGCGCAGGCGGCGGTCGTCGTCGACCACGAGGACGTGCGGCGCGCCGTCCGGCGGTTCGGAGCGCGGGTCGGTCATGGGGCGAGCCTAGCGCGCTCCAGCCTCTCGCGCACCTTCGGCCGCTCCGCCGGGTCGATCATGGCGACCAGGAAGGCCTCGATCGCCTCCGCGCCGTCGGCCGCGCCGATCCCCTGGAGCGCGCGGCGGATGCGCCGCCCCTGCAGCGACGCCATGCGGGCGGCGAGGTCGCGGCCGGCCTCCGTCGGATGGAGGTGGCGCTGGCGCCGGTCCGAGCGACCGGTCCGCGGCTCGACGAAGCCCTTCTCGACGAGCTCCTTCAGGACCCGGTTCAGGCTCTGCTTGGTGATGCCGAGGATGTCGAGGAGGTCCGCGACCGTCAGGCCCGGCTGCCGGGCCACGAAATGCAGCACGCGATGATGCGCCCGCCCGAAGCCGACCTCCTCGAGCACGCGATCCGGGTCGCCCACGAAGTCCCGGTAGGCGAAGAAGAACAGCTCGATCAGCGCGTAGGGCGGCGCCTCGGA
>JAEUAC010000331.1 GCA_019695455.1 Methylorubrum extorquens
GGCCAGGCCCGCGATCGCCGCCAGCGCGCCGATCCCGGCGACCGCCGCGCCCGCCCGGAGCCAGGCCGGGTTCACGGGCAGGGCGTAGTCGCTCGACTGACCGTCGAACCGGCCATGCGCGCCCGGATCGCCGCGGCCGGCCTCGAACAGGTTGTCCGGCCGGTTCGGCCGCGCCGGCTCCTCCACGGTCTCGCTCGAGGGGCCCTGCCGGCCCAGGATCCGGTCCGCCACGGAGGGCGCCAGCATCTGGGCCACGATCGCCTTCACGGCCGGCAGCCCGAGCCAGATCTCGCGGGGCGCCGCGCCGGCCGCCGCGTAGACGGCGTCGGCGACGGTCTCGGGCTGGAAGATCGGCCGGACGGGCGCGAGCTTGCGGGCGAACCGGCTGCGCGCCCAGTCGAACTGGGGCGTGTTCACGGCCGGCAGGTGGACGGCCGTGATCCGGACCCGGCTCCCCTCCCAGACCAGCTCGCTGCGCAGCGAATCGAGGAAGCCGCGCACCGCGGCCTTGGCGGCGCAATAGGGTCCCTGGAACGGGATGGACCGGTAGGCGAGCGCCGAGCCGATCGACACGATGGTGCCCCGGTCGCGGGGCCGCATCACGCCGAGCGCCGCCAGCGTCCCGTGGACCTGCCCGAGATAGGTCACGCGCGTGACCTGCAGGAACTCCTCCGGCGTGATGTCCACGATCGACCCGTAGATGGTCACCATGGCGCTGTTCACCCAGGTGTCGATCGGCCCGAGCTCCCGCTCGACCCTCTCGGCGGCCGCCCGCATGGCCTCCGCGTCGGCCACGTCCGCCACGATCGCGAGCGCCTCGCCGCCGAAGCGCTCGATCTCGCGCACGGCGCCGTCCAGCCCCTCCCGGCCGCGGGCGATCAGCCCGACGCGCCAGCCCGAGCGGGCGAACCTCACGGCCACGGCGCGGCCCACGCCCGCGCTCGCCCCGGTCACGACGACGATCCTCTGCATCGACCCCTCCGTTTCAACCTCAACGCGTGGAACGGCTCGGGGTCCACGCGGTGCCGGCTCAACCGCCGCCGGCACCCACGAGGTCGATGAGGGCGGGGATCAGGGGCTCGTCGGCCGGCGGCATCGGATAGGAGCGGAGGTCGCGCGGCCGCACCCATCTCACCACCTGCCCCTCGCGGCCCGTGACGAGACCGGTCCAGCGCCGGCAGACGTAGAGCGGCATCAGGAGGTGGAAGCCCTCGTAGGCGTGGCTCGCGAAGGAGAGCGGCGCGAGACAGGGCTCCTCGACCCGGATGCCGAGCTCCTCGTCGAGCTCGCGGATCAGCGTCTCCTCGGGCCGCTCGCCCGGCTCGACCTTGCCGCCCGGGAACTCCCACAGGCCGGCCAGCGATTTCCCGGGCGGCCGCTCCTGGATGAGGATGCGCCAGTCCGGATCGATCAGGGCGACGGCCGCGACGAGGACGAGACGGGAGGGATCGTCGGCCAGGATCAGTCGCCCATGATCTTGCGCTGCAGGGTCAGGCCCGCGCCGAGCTGCGACTTGATCGGCGCCCCGGAGCGGTCGCGCAGGTCGCCGGAGCCGACCCGGCTGTAATCGCCGAAGATGCCGAGCGTCGTCTTGTCGCCGAGCTTGATGTCGAGATCCGCGGAGGCGCCGGGCGCGATCACGTAGCCGCGCGAGGGCGCCGTCGAGAGGGCCGACGAGGCCCCGAAGGCGCCGATCTGGCCGGTGCGCAGCTCGGGTCCGATCCGGAACTCGAGCCCGTCCGCGATGGTGAAGCTCTTGGCGAGCGAGAGGTCGAAGGCGCCGGTGTCCCGGCCCAGGCCGCGCGTGGCGGCCGCCCGCGCCGTGAGGCCGGCGGGCAGTTCCAGCGCCGCGTAGCCGCCCACCCGGGCGGTGTCGATCAGCGCGCGCGTCGAGACGGAGGCGGCGGCGTACTTGGCCCCGTCCGCTCCCGCATAGGGGCCGAAGGAGAGCCCGGACGTCGGCGAGACGTTGATCTCGGCCCCGTCCCGGCTGGAGACGCTGACCCGCTCGCCGTAGGTCAGCGCGAAGCGCGGGATGGTGGTCGCGGCTTCGCCCGTCTTCTTCGACAGGATGGTCGGCGCGTCCGAGATCGTCACGGAGAGGGGCGCCTCCAGCGTCACGGCCTCGCCGGAGGAGAGTTCCGCGCGCTCGGCGCCCAGGGCCGGCATCGCGCGGGCGCCCGGCGCGAACCGGCCCGGCACGGCCCCGACCGTGAAGGCCAGCGGATCGAGGCTCGGGCCGGCGCTCGGGAGGGCCGGCTCGGTCGCGAGGAAGCTCGGTGGCGCGCCGGCGCGCCGCTCCTCCGCCCCGACCTGCAGGCCGACCGGAACCACCCCGATCAGGATCGCCGCAACCCGCCGCATGCCGCCTCCCCTCCCCGGTCCGATCTAGCCCGAACCGGCCGGAGAGGCGAGCCTGCAGGGCTCCGGCCCCGGCCCCGCCGCCGCCGGGCGCGGACCTCGACGGCGCATCTCGGGACGACGACGCGCGAGCGCCCCGCCGGGGCGCCTCAGGTCATCCCCTCGGCGGCGAGCAGTTCGGCCTGGTGCTCGGTCACCAGGGCGTCGACGACCTCGTCGAGGGCCGTGCCCGCCAGCACCTCCTCCAGCTTGTAGAGCGTGAGGTTGATGCGGTGATCCGTCACGCGTCCCTGGGGGAAGTTGTAGGTGCGGATGCGCTCGGAGCGGTCGCCCGAGCCGACCTGCGAGCGCCGGTCCGCCGCCCGGGCCGCGTCCTTGGCCGAGCGCTCGCGGTCGTAGAGCTTGGCCCGGAGCAGCGCCATGCCGCGCGCCCGGTTCTTGTGCTGCGAGCGCTCCTCCTGGACGAAGACCACGATCCCGGTCGGCATGTGCGTGATGCGGACCGCCGATTCGGTCTTGTTCACGTGCTGCCCGCCCGCGCCTTGCGCCCGCATGCGGTCGATCTTCAGGTCGGATTCGTCGATGGCGACGTCCACCTCCTCCGCCTCGGGCAGCACGGCGACCGTCGCGGCGGACGTGTGGATGCGGCCGGAGGCCTCCGTCGCGGGCACGCGCTGAACGCGGTGGACGCCCGATTCGAACTTGAGCCGGGCGAACACGCCGCGCCCCTCGATGGAGGCGACGACCTCCTTCAGGCCGCCGGACGTGCCCTCGCTCTCGGACATCACCTCGACGCGCCAGCCGTTCTGCTCGGCGTAGCGGGCGTACATGCGGAACAGGTCGCCCGCGAAGAGCGCCGCCTCGTCGCCGCCCGTGCCGGCCCGGACCTCTAGGATCGCGCTCTTCTCGTCCGCCGCGTCCCTCGGCAGGAGCAGGAGGTTCAGGGCGGACGCGGCCTCGTCGCAGGCCGCCGCCGCGCCGGGCTTCTCCTCCTCGGCGAGGCCCCGCATCTCGCGGTCGGTCGCGGGATCCGCGAGCAGGGCCTCGAGCCCGGCGAGGTCGTCCGCCTTCTGCCGGTAGGCGAGGATCGCGCCGACCACGGGCTCGAGCTCGGCGAGCTCGCGCGACAGGGCCACGAAGGTCTCGGGATCGGGCGAGCCGTTCAGCGTCGCGGTGGCGACGGCGTGGCGGGCGAGGATCGCCTCGAGCTTCTGGTCGGAGGGCGCTGGCATCAGACGGGGATCTTCTCGCGCTTGGCGAACTCGGCGAGCAGCGTCCGCAGCACCTCGGGCCCGTGCGGATCGTCCAGGGCCGCGTCAACGAGCTGCGCGAGGGGACGCGTGTCGAGCGCGAGGACCATCGCCTTCAGGGGGCCCACGGAGGCCGCCGACATCGACAGCGACCGGATGCCGATCCCGATCAGCGCCATGGCGTCGAGCGGGCGGCCGGCGGTCTCGCCGCAGATCGTGACGGGGCATCCCTGCAGGGACGCCCGCGCGACCGCGTGCCGGATGGCGCGGAGCGGCGCGCGGGAGAGCGTGTCGAACCGGTCGGCCACGAGCTTGTTGCCGCGGTCGACGGCGAACAGGAACTGCATGAGGTCGTTCGAGCCGACGGACAGGAAATCCGCCTCGCGGGCGATCTCGTCGATCTCGAACAGGAGCGAGGGCACCTCGATCATGGCGCCGAGCGACAGCTTCGAGGGCACCTTGCCGCCGCTGCGCTGCAGCCATTCCAGCTCGCCCTGCACGAGCTGCCGGGCCCGGGCGAACTCGGAGCAGGAGGCGACCATCGGGAACATGATCCGCAGGTGCCGGCCCTGCGCGGCGCGCAGCAGGGCGCGCGCCTGGATGCGCATCAGGGCCGGCCGGTCCAGCGCGATGCGGATCGCCCGCCAGCCGAGCGCCGGGTTCTCCTCCTCGATGCGCGGCATGTAGGGCAGCAGCTTGTCGCCGCCGATGTCGAGCGAGCGGAACGTGACGGGCACGTCGCCGGCCGACTGGAAGACGGCGCTGTAGAGCGCCTGCTGGTCCTTCGCCGACGGCATCCGCTCGGCGATCATGAACTGCAGCTCGGTCCGGAAGAGGCCGATCCCGACCGCGCCCGTCTCCACGATGTTCGGCAGGTCGACCAGGAGCCCGGCATTCAGCTGGAGCGCGATCGCGACCCCGTCCTTCGTGACCGCCGGCCTGTCGCGGAGCTTGCGGTACTGCGCCTGGCGCCGGGCGCGCAGCCGGGCCTTCTCGGCATAGGCGCTCTCGACGTTCGGCGACGGGCGGATCTGCACGTCGCCCGTGCCGCCGTCGATGATGATGGCGTCGCCCGCCTCGACCAGCGAGGTCGCGTTCTCGAGCTCGCTCACGACCGGGATGCCGATCGCCCGGGCCACGATGGCGATGTGGCTCGTCTGCCCGCCCTCCTCGAGCACGAGCCCGCGCAGCCGCGCCCGGTCGTAGTCGAGGAGCGCCGCCGGCCCCATCGTGCGGGCCACCAGGATGGCGTTGTCCGGCATGTCGGCGCGCGAGCGCACCGGGTCCTTGCCGATCAGCCGGTGCAGCATCCGGTTGGCGAGGTCCTCGAGGTCGTGCATCCGCTCGCGGATGTAGGGGTCCGTGGAGCGCAGCATCCGGGCGCGGCTGTCGCTCAGCACGCGCTCGACGGCGGCCTCCGCCGTGATGCCGGTCTTCGCCGCCTCCCGCATGCGCCGGAGCCAGCCCTGGTCGTTGGCGAACATCCGGAAGGTCTCGAGCACGTCGCGGTGCTCGCCCCCATGCGCGATGTCGCCCCGCTCGAGCAGGGCGTCGATGGAGGACCGGACCTCGCCGATGGCGGTCTCGAGCCGGGCGATCTCGGCCTCGACGTCCCGGGCGATGATGTTGCCGATGACGATTCGGGGTTCGTGCAGGACGACGTGGCCGAGGCCGAGGCCGTCCGCGAGGGGCGCGCCCCGGATCTGGAGGGGGCCGCGGGCCGCGGGCTCCTGCCCGGCCCCGCCGAGCGATTGCAGCTCGCCGGACGCGATCAGCTCCGCCAGCACCATGGCGGTCGTCTGGAGCGCCTCGACCTCCTCCTCCGTGTAGACCCGGTGGGTCCGGTTCTGCACGACGAGCACGCCGAGCGTGTTGCCGCCGCGCAGCACGGGCACGCCCAGGAAGGAATGGTAGATCTCCTCGCCCGTCTCGGGCCGGTAGGAGAAGGCCGGATGCGCCTGCGCGTCCTGCAGGGCGAGCGGCTCGGCGTTGGTCGCGATGAGGCCGACGAGGCCCTCGCCCGCCGACATGGCCGTCAGGTGGACGGCCTCGCGGTTCAGGCCCTCGGTCGCGTAGAGCTCGAGCGTCTTGTCCGCCCGCATCACGTAGAGCGAGCAGACCTCCGACACCATGTTGGAGGCGATGAGGACCGTGATCCGGTCGAGTCTCAGCTGAGCCGGCGCGGGCTCGGCCATGACCTCCCGCAGGCGGCGCAGGAGCACGCGCGGTCCGCCCGCAGAACCTCGCATCGGCAAAACTTTCGGCCGCCTCGCCGGACGAGTCGCGACCCTGGTCCTGCGACCGGGGCCGGCGACGTGAAATCAGGTCTTGTCCAGGCCGTATAGCGAGTGGAGCGTGCGGACCGCAAGTTCCGTATAGGCGGCGTCGATGAGGATCGAGAACTTGATCTCGGACGTCGTGATCGCCCGGATATTTATGCCCTTCTCGGCGAGCGCGGCGAACGCCCGGGACGCCACCCCCGCGTGGCTGCGCATGCCGATGCCGATGGCGGACACCTTCACGACGTCCGTCGCGCCCTGCACGTCGGCCGGGCCGATCCGGTCGCGATGCGTCTCGAGGAGCGCGAGCGAGCGCTCGTAATCCGCCGCCGGGACCGTGAAGGTGATGTCGGTCGTCCGCGCGTCGTCCGACACGACCTGGATGATCATGTCGACGTTCACGTTCGCGTCGGCGAGCGGTCCGAAGATCGCGGCCGCGACGCCGGGCTTGTCCGCCACGCGCCGCAGCGTGATCTGGGCCTCGTCCTTCGAGAAGGCGATGCCGGTCACGACCGACTGTTCCACGATGTCCTCCTCGTCGCAAATGAGGGTGCCGGGCTTGGGATCCGCCGGATCGTCGAAGGACGAGCGGACATAGGTCGGCACCCGGTGCAGCATGGCGAGCTCGACGGAGCGGACCTGCAGGACCTTGGCGCCGAGGGACGCCATCTCCAGCATCTCCTCGAAGGCCACCCGGTCGAGCCGCTTCGCCCTGGGCACCACGCGCGGGTCGGTCGTGTAGACGCCGTCGACGTCCGTGTAGATGTCGCAGCGCTCAGCGCCGAGCGCGGCCGCGAGCGCCACCGCGCTCGTGTCCGAGCCGCCCCGCCCCAGCGTCGCCACGCGGCCCGTGGCCGCGTGCAGGCCCTGGAAGCCCGCCATGACGGCGACCTCCCGGCGGGCCGCGAACCCCTCGAGGATGCCGGCCCCGTCGATCGCCTCGATCCGGGCGGAGCCGTGCTGCTCGCTCGTGCGGAGCGGCACCTGCCAGCCCTGCCAGGAGCGGGCCGGAAGGCCGTCGTTCTGCAGGACGAGCGCGAGGAGCCCGGACGTCACCTGCTCGCCCGACGCGACGACAACGTCGTATTCCCGGGGGTCGTAGAGGGGCATCGCCTCGCGGCACCAGGCCACGAGCTCGTTGGTCTTGCCCGACATGGCCGAGACGACCACGGCGACGTCGTAGCCCGCCTCGACCTCGCGCCTCACGTGCCGGGCGACGTTGCGGATGCGCTCGATTGTGGCGACGGACGTGCCGCCGAACTTCATCACGAGGCGAGGCATCGCGGGAGGACAGGCCGATCTGACGGTGGAGGCGGTGTCGCCGGGCCGGCCGGTATCGCGTATGATCCACGCATGTCAACGCGCAGCACGGCCCGGACCCGCCCGGCCTTCGATCCCGGCGAGGTGGAACGGTTCGATCGCCTCGCGGGCGATTGGTGGAACCCGGACGGGCCCATGAGGCCCCTCCACCGCATCAACCCGCTCCGCCTCGCCTTCGTGCGGGACGAGGCGACGGCCGCCCTCGGGCGCGATCCGGGCCGGCCGTTTCCGCTGGCGGAGCTGTCGGTTCTCGACGTCGGCTGCGGGGCGGGCCTCCTGTCGGAGCCGCTGGCCCGCATGGGCGCGGCCGTGACCGGGCTCGACCCGGCCGGCGCCGCGCTGGACGCCGCCCGGGCGCATGCGGCCGAGGCGGGGCTCGCGATCGACTACCGGTCGGAGGCCGTCGAGGACGTCGCGGCGGCGGGCACGACCTACGACCTCGTGGTCGCCATGGAGGTGGTGGAGCACGTGCCGGACGTTCCCGCCTTCGTGCGGGCTTGCGCGGCCTGCGTGCGCCCGGGCGGCCTCCTCCTCCTCTCGACCATCAACCGGACGCTGCGCGCCCACGCGCTCGCGATCGTGGCCGCCGAATACGTGCTCCGCTGGCTGCCCCGCGGCACGCACGACTGGGACCGGTTCGTGACGCCGGCCGAGCTGCGGCGGGCGACGGAGGCCGCGGGGCTCTCCGGCTTCGGAACGCGCGGGATGGTCTATTCGCCCCTCACGGGCACCTGGTCGGCCTCCCGCGACACGGCCGTGAACTACCTCGCGCGCGCCGCCCGGCCCGCGACGCCCTGATGGACGCGCCCGTCGTGCCCGCGCCCGCCCTGCCCGCGCCCGTCCTGCCCGCTCCGGTCCAGCCCGGCCCGGACCACCGTGCGCCGGGCACGCGCCTCGTCGCGCGCGCCCTGCTGCTCGGCGACCGCATCGACACGGCGGGGCTCGAGCGGAGCGACGCGCTGTCGGCGACGCCCCTCGCCTTCCGGTCGGGCAACGGCGTCGTCGCCCTCTTCCGCTACGGCGCGGCCGTCCTCGTCGGCCTGACGCCCCTCGAGGAGGACGAGGTGCTGCGCGGCCTCGAGCCGCGGATCGCGAAGCCCTTCGCGGACCGCGAGGAGGAGGCGGTCGCCATCGTCATCGAGCCGGAGCGGGACGAGCAGGTGCCGCCCGGCGGGCCGATCACGCTCCGGGCGCTGTCGCCCGAGCGGCTGCTGGTGATCGCGGACGCGCTCGCGAAGAGCGTGGCGCTCGCCCGCGACGAGCACGAGGTCGCCTCCGTCTTCGACGACATCGAGCCCTACGCGCGGCGGCTGGCCGAGGCCGGCCGCGCGCCCGGCGCCCGCCGGTCGATCCTGAGGGTCATCGGCAACGCGCTCCTCGTGCAGCACCGCGTCTCCGGCCGCGTGGCGGTCGAGGAGAAACCGGACGTGCTCTGGGACCGGCCGGACCTCGAGCGCCTCTACGCCCGGCTCGAGGACGAGTACGAGCTGAAGGAGCGGGCGGGCGCCCTCTCGGCCAAGATCGGCGTGATCGGCGACACCGCGACCGCGCTGACCGACCTCATCCATACGGAGCGCTCGCTCCGGCTCGAGGCCATCATCGTCGCGCTGATCGTCGTGGAGGTGCTGGTCACCTTCTACCAGCTCGCGATGGGCAAGCCTTGAGGCCGCGTCCGTGATCCCCGTGACGCGCTCGATCGCGCTCGACGAGGACGAGATCGTCGAGACCTTCGTGCGCGCCTCCGGTCCGGGCGGCCAGAACGTCAACAAGGTGTCGACCGCCGTCGAGCTGCGGTTCGACGCCGGCCGCACGCGCGCCTTCGGGCCCGCCCTGCTGGCGCGGCTGCGGGTGCTCGCGGGCCGCCGCATGACGCAGGACGGCGTCATCGTCATCGACGCCCAGCGCTTCCGCTCCCGCGAGCGCAACCGGGCGGACGCGCTCGACCGTCTCGTCGCCCTGATCCGCGAGGCCGCGATCGTGCCGAAGACGCGCCGCGCGACGCGCCCGACGCTCGCCTCCAAGGAACGGCGGCTGGAGGGCAAGACCGTGCGCTCCCGCGTGAAGGCCGCCCGCTCCCGTCCGGGCGGCGACGACTAGGGGCGGCGGGGCTCCTGCTTCGGCCGCAGCCCCGCCTGGCGCTCGATCATCCAGCCCGGATACTCGGCCGGAAGTCGGCTCGCCTCGTCCAGGCGGCGGAGGTCGTCGGGCGTGAGCGCCACGTCCACGGCGCCGATGTTCTCGGCCAGCTGCTCGGGCCGCTTCGCGCCGACGATCACGCTCGTCACGGCCGGCTGGTGGAGGAGCCAGGCGAGCGCCGCCTGCGCCACCGTGCAGCCGCGCTCGGCCGCGACGGTCCGCAGCGCGTCGAGCACGGGCCGGGCGCGGCCCCGGTCCACGGGCGGGAAGTCGAAGGCGGCGCGGCGGCCGGTGCCCTGGGTCGAATCGCCCTCGGTCCCGAGGTCGTACTTGCCCGAGAGCAGGCCGCCCGCGAGCGGGCTCCAGACCATCAGGCCCACCCCCTCGGAGGTCAGCATGGGAACGATCTCGCGCTCGATGTCGCGGCCGGCCAGCGTGTAGTAGGCCTGGAGCGAGCGCGGCGGCGCGAGGTTGCGGCGCTCCGCGATCCCGAGCGCCTTGGCGACCTGCCAGGCCGCCCAGTTCGAGACGCCGACGTAGCGGACGTGGCCGTGCCGCACGAGGATGTCCAGCGCCTCCAGCATCTCCTCGACGGGCGTCGCGGCGTCGAAGCCGTGCAGCTGGTAGAGGTCGACGTAGTCGAGGCCGAGGCGCTTCAGCGAATCCTTGCACGCCTGCAGGATGTGCTTGCGGGAGGCGCCGACCCGGTTCGGGCCGGGCGCGGACCCGACCCGCCCGAACCCCTTGGTGGCCACCACGACGTCGTCGCGCGCGATCCCGAGATGGGCGAGCGCCCGGCCCGTGATCTCCTCCGAGCGGCCCTCGGAATAGACGTCCGCCGTGTCGAGGAAGGTGATGCCGCCGTCGAAGGCGGCGCCGATCAGGCGCTCGGCCGCGTCCTGGCCGAGATCGCCGATCCGGCTCCAGACCTCGCCCGTGCCGCCGAACGTCATGGTGCCGAGGCAGAGCTCGGACACGAAGAGGCCGGTCTGGCCGAGTGTGGTGTAGCGCATGGAACGTCCGATCGGGCCGGAGGGGCCACCCTCCATATGGCGTCGTCCGGGAGGCTTGAACGCGCCCGCGCTTTGGCGCAAATGTCGCACCCGCAGCCCCGAGCGGGCCCGGGAGAGCGAGACATGGCCGACAGCCCGACGCCCGGGGACGCCCCGACCCTCAACCGCTTCGAGCAGGTCGACGAGCCGGCCGACGACGCCATGACGCTGACCCTCGCCCGCGACGGCGAGAAGATGACCGGCACCGTGTCCTGCCCGGCCGCCGCGACCGGGGGCCGGCTGCCGAAGGGCTTCAATTCCGGCGAGATGCCCCTGAAGGAATCGATCCGCGCCGCGGTCCGCATGGCGAACGACTTCAAGCTGGCGCTGGTCGTGCTCGATCCCGACGGGCTCTGGCAGCCCTCCTGGGGCACGCTGTACCGCTGGGACGACGAGCCGGAGGCCGCCTGATGCCCAAGGGCCCCGCCGCCCGGATCCTGGACCCGGTGCTGCATCCGCTGCCGCCCGTGCTGCAGCCCGGCCCCGGCAGCATGAACGTGCTGATCGGCAAGAAGCCGGCCTGGCGGGGCATCGGCGGCGCCGGCGGCGCCGCCTTCCAGGCGGCCAAGAAGATCTCCGACGCCGCCATCGAGGTGCTCGAGAAGGCGACGATCGCGGCCGCGCCGACGCCGGGCGCCGCCGTCGCCAAGACGGCCGAGGAGACGGGCAAGACGGCGGCCGCCACGGCCATGGGCACGCTGGCGTCGAGCCTCGCGGCCGTGCCCTCGCCGAAGGGCGGCTTCCCGGACACGCATGTCTGCGCGACGCCGCTGCCCATCCCGCCGCACGGCCCGGGCTTCGTGATCGACGGTTCGAAGACCGTGATGATCAACGGCCTGCCCGCCTGCCGCCAGGGCGACACGGTGCTCGAGGCCCTGGGCCCGCCGAACAAGATCGCCATGGGCCTGCCGACCGTCATCATCGGCGGCTGACCGCCCCCGCTCCTCAGCCGCCGGGGCGCCCGCGACCGGCGCGAGGCGCCGCGGCGGGCGCGATGCCGCCGGACGGCGGTTCCGTCGCGACGAGGTAGTAGCCGTACTCGTAGCGCGGCGAGCGCCCGGCCGCCGCGAGGCGCCGGACGGCGGCGTCGAGGGCGGCGAGATAGGCCGTCGCGTCCTCCTGGATCGGCCGGCCGGGCGGCACCAGCGGCTCCGACGCGGCGAGCACCGTGACGACGTCCAGGCCGTAGGGCGGCATGGCGATGGCGCGTCGGCCGCGCCCGTCCGGTCCGAGGCCGAACGCCTCGTCGGCCCGCACGAGGTTGTCCGGCCGGTTCGTCGGCAGGAGATGGGTGACGCGCCCGTCGGCCGAGAAATGGTCGACGTAGAGGTAGCTGTCGAAATCGGGCCCCGCGACGTGCAGGTCGAGCGCGTCGCCGCCGCGCAGCCGCCGCCGGCCGGGCGGGTTCACGGCGCCGATGGCCGCGAGATCGCCGCGCTGCTCGGTCGAGCGCGCGAAGTCCGGTCGCTCCAGGAAGGCCAGGATCCGGCAATAGGGCTCGCCCATCAGGCCGACCGCGGTCGCGTCGACCCGACGGATGCCGGGTTCGGCCGCGAGCGCGGCCACCAGGCGGTCGCGGCTCTCGGGGCTCGGCACGTGGCCGCGCAGGGTGAGCCGGCCGGCGAGCGGATCGAGCGTCGCGCCGATGCGGGCGCAATCGAGTCCCTTCAGGACGGCCTCCACGGCCGCGTGCGGATCGACGGGCGCGAGCAGGGCCGGCGGCGCCGCGGCCGCGACCGCCACGGGCCCGC
>JAEUAC010000372.1 GCA_019695455.1 Methylorubrum extorquens
CGCCTGCGCCACCTGGATCGGCGCCTGCCCGGCCTTGAAGCGGGACGCGAAGGCGTTGGAGGACGGCCAGGCCGGCGCGCCCTTGGCCGGATTGACCTTCTCGTAGAAGATGTTGCCGCCGGCCAGCGTCACGTAGCGCATGTTGCGGTACGGGTAGGAATAGCCGGCCGTGTGGAAGAACAGCGCGCCGCCGACGCCGGGATGCCGCTTGCCGTCCAGCACCGCGTCCGCGACCTTGAGGGCGCGCGGCCAGGCATGGGTCCCGACCGGTTTCGACAGCGCGCCGTCCGCGAACTGGCTTTCCTGGCCGATGACGCCGCAGACCGTCTTCGGGTAGCGGGACGATTGCAGGCGGTTCATCACCACCGTGCCGACGGCCAGCATGCCGTCCTCGCTCGAGCGGTTCGATTCGAAGTACATGACGCGGGCCATGCATTCGCGGTCGGAGAGCGTCGCGCCCGCCATCCTGTTCTGAAACGACCCGCAGCCGCCGAGCGCGAGACCGACGGCCCCGAGCGCCACGACGGCGCGACAACGCGATCCAATCGCCAAGCCGGGTACTCCACGCGTGTCCGGGCGATACGCACCCGGACGTGAGGCTGGCGCCGCGGGCCGTGGCCCGGCGGCATCGATGCCTCAAAACACGCGGGATCGCTTAAGACTTCGTTGCCGCTGGCCGGCCGCGCCGTAGCTCACGGGGCCGCGGCCGACCGCGCCTGCGCGTCGGCCCGCAGGCGATCCCGTCCGGAAAGGAACGGCCCGACCGGCTGCCGGACGGGCGCGAAGGCGCCGAGCCCCGGGCGCCGCGGCATGTTCACGTAGACCGCCTCGACGCCGCCCCGTGCCGAATAGACCTCGTGCCAGAAGCCGCTGCCCCGCGGATCGCGGAGGAAGTCGCGCCACCATGTCGCGTGCGGCTCGGCCGTCGTGAAGGCCTCGAGGCTGTCCGGGTCGCGCCAGTACTGGCGGATGCCGAGGTGGTTCCAGGCGTAGAGGCACCGCTCGTCCCGCAGGAGCCCGTCCGGCGGCTCGCGCGCGATGGCGGCGAGGCCCCGCCCGATGCCGGCGAGCGCCGGCAGGGAGCGCAGCCGCCGGATGTGGAAGCCGAGCAGGACGACGATCAGGTCCGGATAGGCCGCGAGGTCGACCGTCTCGCGCCGCGTCTTCGCCGTCATGCCTGCCCCGCCCCGTGCCGCACAGCCCGTCACGCCTCCCAGAAGCGCGGCCGGCTTTCCTCGAGATGCGGGCCGATCCGCACGGCGGCGGCGTGGATCGCGAGGCCCGACCGGTCGTCGGTCTCGACCGCGAAGCCGCAGAGCGTCCCCTCCCCGGTCGCGACCTCGGCGCGCGAGCCCGGCGTCTTCTGGATGAAGCGGCGGATGGGCTCGTCCTTGGCGAGGCCGAGCACCGAATCGTAGTCGCCGCACATGCCCGCGTCCGACAGGTAGGCGGTGCCGCCGGGCAGCACGCGGCCGTCGGCCGTCGGCACGTGGGTGTGCGTGCCGACCACCACCGAGACGCGCCCGTCGAGATGGTGGCCGATCGCCTCCTTCTCGCTCGTCGCCTCGGCATGCACGTCGACGAGGATCGCGTCCGCCATCTCGCGGAGCGGGCAGAGCCCCACCTCCCGGTCGACCGCCGCGAACGGGTCGTCGAGCGCATCCATGAAGACACGGCCCATGACGTTGACGACCAGGACCCGCCGCCCGTCGGCCGTGTCGAGGAGGGTCGCGCCGCGTCCGGGCGTGCCGGGCGGGAAGTTCGCCGGCCGCAGAAGCCGGGGCTGGCGCGCGATGAAGACCAGCGCCTCCCGCTGGTCCCAGGAATGGTTGCCGAGCGTCACGGCGTCGGCGCCCGCGGCCAGGAACTCCTCGCAGATCGCCTCCGTGATGCCGAACCCGCCCGCCGCGTTCTCGCCGTTGATCACGACGCAATCGAGCTTCCAGCGCTCGCGCAGGAGCGGCAGGCGGGAGGAGACGACCTGGCGGCCCGGCTTGCCGACCACGTCGCCGAGGAAGAGGAGGCGCATTTCAACGAGGCTCCGGCCGCACGATCCCGGCTTCGGTGACGATGTAGTCGAGGTGGCGGTCGTGGCTCGCCATGGGCACCGCCTCGACCTCCTGGGCCGAGAAGGCGACGCCCACGGCGAGGAGCGGCCCGGCCGCCGCGAGCGCCGCGATGGAGCGGTCGAAATGGCCCTTGCCGTAGCCGACCCGGCCGCCCGCCCGGTCGAAGGCCGCGAGCGGCACGAGCAGCGCGCGCGGAAACACCTCCGGCGCGTCGGGGCCGGGCTCCATGACGCCGAAGCCGCCATGGACGAGCACGTCGCCGCGGCGCCATTCGCGCCAGGAGAGATGCGGGTGGCGGGTCTGGGAGAGGGCGAGCGTGCGGCCGCGTTCGGCCAGCGCGTCGAGGAGCGGGCGGGGATCGACCTCGCTCCGCATCGGCCAATAGGCGCCGACGGGGCTCGCCGCGACGAGGTCGGGGATCGCGAGCGCCTGCTCCGCGATGCGGCGGGAGGCCTCGGCCCGCCACGCCCCGTCGAGGGCGTCGCGGCGGGCGAAGGCCTCGGCGCGCAGGCGCGTCTTCTGGTCGGCGAGCGTGTCGGTCATGAGTGCGGAGCCGCGAAAGCCGTTGGAGGTCGATCCCGGGAACCTACAACGTAGGTGGGCGCCGTTTTGGCCAAGCCCACG
>JAEUAC010000160.1 GCA_019695455.1 Methylorubrum extorquens
CGGGAGCTGCCTCTGGCAGTGCGGGGAGCGCCGCGGCCCGGCTCTCGAGGAGCAGGAAGGCGCCGGCGCTGCCGAGCACCAGGCCGCCTCCGTCCGCCTCGCGGTCGAAGACGCGGCGCTCCCCGCCCTGCCAGAGGCAGCTCCCGAGGGCGAAGGTGAGGAGGCTGTCCGGCCGTTCCGCGTTGTAGGAGCCGCCGACCAGCACCGCCTCGACCTGTCCGGCCGCGATGCGGGCGGCCGCGATGCGGAGCGCGTCCGTGCCGCAGCTCTCCTCGGCCATGAAGGTGCGCGACGCGCCCGTGACGCCGTGGACGATGGCGATGTTGCCGGCCAGCATGTTGGAGAGCTGGGCGAGGAACAGCGTCGGCCGGATGTCGCCGAGCAGGCGCTCGTTGAGGTAGGCGCCCGGGTCCGGCGCGTCGCGCAGCCCGGTCAGGATCTGGCCGTCGACCGCGTAGTCCCGCTCGCCGCCGCCGGCCGCCACGATGAGGTGGAGGCGCGACTTCGCCGCCGCGTCGTCCTTGAGGCCGGCCCCGTCGAGCGCGAGCCCGGCCGCGTAGACGCCGAGCTTCTGCCAGGGCTCCATCTGCCGCTGGTCGACCTTCTTCGGGATCTGCGTCGACCAGTCGAGCGGCACGGCCGGGTGGATGCCGAACGGCGCGAAGCGGGCGGCGTCCCACGGCGGCGCCGCCTCGCCCGCGAGGGCGGCGAGGTGCGGGGCCGCGCCCTCGCCGAGGCTCGAGACGAGGCCGACCCCCGTGACGACGACGTCGCGGTCCATCAGGCGGGCCCGCCGGCGGCGGGATCGCGCCCGACCAGGCCGATCCGGGCGGCCTCGCCGCGCATGCGGCCCTCCAGCTCGGACGGGAAGGGCATCAGGCGGAACCGCAGCTCGGCATCGGCGAGGCGCTTGCCGCCCGTGCGGATGCCCGCCTTCGTGGCGACGTAGCCCGAGCCCTCGTGGGTCAGCTCCGCCTCGACGTCGAGCTCGGCGCCGGGGCCGACGAAGTCGCGGAACCGCGCCTTGTCGACCGCCATCAGGAACGGCATCACGCCGAAGTCGCGCAAGGCGAGGACGAGGTAGCCCGACGCCTGCGCCATGGTCTCCGTCAGGAGCACGCCGGGCACGAGAGGGTGGCCGGGGAAGTGGCCCTCGAAGACGGGGCTCGCGGCGGGCACGACCGACCGCACGGCGATCCGCGCGCCGGTCCGGTCGAGCGAGACCACCCGGTCGATCATCTCGAAATATTCGAGGCGCATGGCGGCGACCGGTTCGCGTCTGGGCCGGGCGGACCTGCCCGGCCGCCTCAGGCCGCCTTGGCGGCGACCAGCGCGTCGATGCGCGCGACGAGGTTCTTGATGACGAAGTATTCCTCGGCCGGAACCTTCCCCTCGTTCACCTCCTGCGTCCACTTCTCGAGCGGCAGCTTGATGCCGAAGGCCTTGTCGATGGCGAAGGCGATGTCGAGGAAGGCGAGCGAATCGATGCCGAGGTCGTCGATCGCGTGCGCCTCGGGCGTGATCTTCTCGCGGGGAATGTCGGCCGTGTCGGCGATGATGCCGGCGACCGTCTCGTAGGTGGAGGACATCGCCTCGTCGTCTCCTGAACCGCGTCGACGGGCGAGCCCGCCGGAGCCGGGGCCGAGCCCCGCTGGAAGCCGGGTGCGCTAGCACGCCCGGTCGGGCCCGGGCAACCGATCGGCCCGCGACGTCCCCGCGCTCGCGCAGGGATTGCGAAAGCATTCCGTAACAACTTGTAGCTTTTATCCCAGCATGGTTTCAGCGCCGGTCGATTCGCAACCTTGGCACGAACGTTACCGCGGCGGAAGATGGCTCTCGCCGGGCGTGATCGTCTTCGCGAGCCTCGTCTCGCTCGCGGCGGGTCTCGCCGGGCTCGCGGTCGGGATCGCGACGGCCGGCGGCACGCTCGACGCCCTCGGCCGCCCGATCGGGACCGATTTCACGAGCCTCTACTCGGCGGGACGCCTCGCGCTCGAGGGCCGCGCCGCGCAGGCCTACGACTGGACGGTCCTGCGGCAGGCGCAGGCCGACCTGCACGGCGGCACGCTCTTCTATCCGTGGAGCTATCCGCCGCTGTTCCTGCTGGCGGTCGCTCCGCTCGCGGCGCTGCCGTACCTGCCGGCGCTGGCCGTCTGGCAGGGCGCCTCCCTCGCCGCGGCGACCGCGGTCTTCTCGGCCATCCTGCCGGGCCGCCTGGCCCTCCTGTGCGGGCTCGCCTCGCCCGTGGTGCTCGTCTGCCTCGTGCACGGCCAAACGGGCTTCCTCGTCGCGGCGCTGTTCGCGGGGGGCGTCCTCGCGCTGCCACGCCGTCCCGCGCTCGCCGGCCTCCTGTTCGGCCTGCTGGCCTTCAAGCCCCACATCGCGCTGCTCGTTCCCGTCTGCCTCGTGGCGGCGGGATCCTGGCGAGCGGTCGCGTCCGCCGCCACCACCGTGCTGGCGGGCGGTCTCCTGACGCTCGCCCTCTGGGGCCCGGCGATCTGGGAGGCGTTCCTGGCCGGCCTCGTCGCGACGGAGGCCGCCGTCCTCCGGGGAGGCGGGCCGGGCTTCCACAACTTCACGAGCCTCTTCGCCGCGCTGCGCGGCTGGGGTGTGCCGGCCGAGGCGGCCTACGGCGCCCAGGCCGGGCTCGCGGCCGCGGCCGCGATCGCCTGCGTGCCCGTCTGGCGGGGCCGGGCGGACATGCGCCTGAAGGGCGCCGTGCTGCTCTCGGGCGCGCTCCTGTGCGCGCCCTACACGCTCGACTACGACCTCGTGCTCCTCGGCATGGCGGCGGCCTTCCTCGCGGCGCACGGTCTCGCGCGCGGGTTCGGCCCCTGGCAGGCGACGCTCGTCGCCGTCGCCTGGATCGCGCCGACGCTCGGCGACGTCGCCTTCACGGTCACGTCGCTGCCGGTGCCGATCGCGCTCGCGGCGAGCGGGAGCGTGTTCCTGACGGCGGTGCGGGCCTCCCGTGCCGCGCATCGGGCGGGGCGGGCCGAGCCGCCGAGGGCCGCTCCCGTCCGCCCGGCGCCCCGGGCGGGTCTGCGGGCCCGGCTCAGTTCTGCGCGCCGCGGAGCCCGATGGCCGCGACGGCGGGCCCGCCCGGCTTCGGCGTGAGGCGGATCCAGGTCACCTGCCCGGGCGAGAAGAGGCCGCGGCCCGTCCTGAACCAGAGCGGCGGGGCATGGTCGCCCACGATGAGGATGTCCGTCGCCGGCAGGTCGGCCGTCATGGCGGCGAGACCCGCGAAGACGTCCGCCCAGAGCTCGGCCATGTTGCACACCTCGACATGGCCGAAGGCGCCGCCCTCCGCGCAGCCGAACCGGTCCGTCCCCTCGCGCAGCGCGACGGGCACGTGGGTGCTGAGCGTCAGCCAGTAGAGGAAGGTGGGGCGGGTGGCCGCCCGCAGCGTCTCGTGGATGAGCGGCACGACGTCCGTGTCGCAGACGGCCTTGAACGGTCCTCCGCAGCGGCGCCCCGTGCGCGGCGCCAGGTCCTCGCCGAAGATGCGGCGGCCGAGCCCGATCCGCGGCCACCAGCCCTCGCGCCCGAAGAAGTTGCGCGTGAAGTTGTGGATGCCGACCGTGTCGTGCCCGCGGGCGGCGAGCCGGGCGGGCAGGCAGCGGGAGGCGGTCGCGGCCGAGAGGTCGTCGAAGGGCTCGCGCGTGTCGCAGAGTTCGCGCAGCTCGCCCGCCGTGGTCGAGCCGTAATAGGTCGTCCGCCCGGTCGAGACCGCGTAGCGGGCCGCGAGGGCCGGGTCCGCGAAGGGCGACAGGAGGGCGGCCTGCAGGGCCGGATCCTCGAAGCGGCCGAGAGCCTCCACGACGACGAGCACGGCGTTCCGCTCGCCCTTGAGCGCCGCCGCCCGGAAGCCCGAGGCGTCGGCCGCGGATTCGACCGGCCGGCCGGTGCCGTAGAGCGAGCCGAACGCGTAGTGGGCGGACGTGTTCGACACGAAGTCGAGCCCCGCCACGATCCCCGCCGCCGCGACCAGCGCGAGGGCGTTGCCGCCCGTGATCCGGGCGCGCCACCGCCCCAGCGCCACGAGGTTCCCGACGACCAGCAGCGACGCGCCCGCGATCAGCCCGCGGTAGAGGGGCGATTCGAAGAGCTTGAGCTCGGTGCTGAGCTTGACGGCGGTCAGGATCTCGCCCGGCGCCAGCCCGAACAGCAGCGCTAGCGTCGCCACCGCGTCGTAGACGACCAGCGCCACGAACAGGGCGGCCGTCACCCCGAAGGGCGCGACGCGGGCGACGAGCGCGAGGCAGGCGAAGGCGAGGATCGCCGCCGTTCGAGGCGGCGTGCCGATGCCGGCCGCCAGCGCACCGAGCGTCAGCGCGTTGGGCAGGACGAGCCCGACGAGGCAGAGCCACAGGGTGGCGCGCCAGGTCGGGCCGAATGCAGGATGGGCGGACGCGCGCATGCCGGTATCCCGCCGGCACCTCGGCCGGCTCGCGCCGCCCGTCCGGACAGCCGCAACCGGACCGTGCGGGCCCGGCCTTAACGTTTCGTGTTGCGGGCGGTGGCGGCCGCTTGACCCGCTTCCCCCGCGGGCCGATATCCGCGGCGGGCCACCTCTCCCCACCGAGAGGCACTTCATCTGGAAGGATGGACCATGCTGGCGAAACCGACCGCGCGTCCGCGCGCGCCCTTCTTCTCGTCCGGACCCTGCGCGAAGCGCCCCGGCTGGACGCCCGACGCCCTCGGGGACGCGGCCCTCGGCCGATCGCACCGGGCGAAGATCGGCAAGCGCAAGCTGAAGGAGGCGATCGACCTGACGCGCTCCGTGCTGCGCGTGCCGGCCGATTATCGCATCGGCATCGTGCCGGCCTCCGATACCGGCGCCGTCGAGATGGCCATGTGGTCGCTGCTCGGCGCCCGCCCGGTCGAGATGCTGGCCTGGGAGAGCTTCGGCGAGGGCTGGGTCACGGACGTCGTCAAGCAGCTGAAGCTCGACGCCCGCATCGTGAAGGCGCCCTACGGCGACCTGCCCGACCTCGCCTCCGTCGACACGAGGACGCGCGACGTCGTCTTCACCTGGAACGGCACCACGTCCGGCGTCCGCGTGCCGAACGCGGACTGGATCGCGGCGGACCGCGAGGGTCTGACGATCTGCGACGCCACCTCGGCGGCGTTCTCGCAGCCGCTCGACTGGCCGAAGCTCGATGTCGTGACCTATTCCTGGCAGAAGGCGCTCGGCGGCGAGGCCGCGCACGGCATGCTGGTCCTGTCGCCCCGCGCCGTCGAACGGCTCGAGAGCTACGTGCCGGCCTGGCCGATGCCCAAGATCTTCCGCATGACCAAGGGCGGAAAGCTCGTCGAGGGCATCTTCGAGGGCGAGACCATCAACACGCCGTCCATGCTCTGCGTCGAGGACTACATCGACGCGCTGCGCTGGGCGGAGCGCGAGGGCGGGCTCGACGCGACGATCGCCCGCTCGGACCGGAACGCCGCCGTCGTCACGGGCTGGGCGGCGCGCTCCGGCTGGGCCGCGAACCTCGCGCGGGACCCCGCGACCGCATCGAACACGTCCGTCTGCCTCGTCTTCTCGGATCCCGCGGTCGAGGCCGGAGGGGCGGAGGCGGCCGCGGCGATCGCAAAGGGCATCGCGTCCACGCTTGAGCAGGAAGGCGTCGCCTTCGACATCGGCTCCTACCGGGACGCGCCCGCGGGCCTGCGGATCTGGTGCGGCGCGACCGTCGAGACCGCCGACCTCGAGGCGCTGACGCCCTGGCTCGACTGGGCCTTCGCGGTCGAGAAGGCGAAGCGCCTGGCGAAGGCCGCCTGACATGGAGGGCGCGCTCGGGTCGGACGCCTTCCAGCCGCAGAACGACCTGGAGGTGGAGCTCCTGCGCGCCGCGCACGAGCCCCATTTCCGGGAGGCCTTCCTGCGCGAACTCCTGGATGCCGAGATCTACCTCGCGCTCCTGCCGGCCGACGGCACGATCGAGATCGGGCCCGACGGGCAGGCGATCTTCACGCCGGGCGCCGATCTCCGACTCGCCCCCGTGGAGCAGGACGGCAAGACGCTGTTCCCGCTCTTCTCGGCGCCCGAGCGCGCGCAGGCGCATTACCGGCAGGACCACTTCATCGCGCCCGACAAGGCCCGCGACGTGTTCCTCCGCCATCCGGGCACGGACTTCGTGCTGAATCCCGGCTCCGATTACGGGGTCACGCTCACCCGCGGCGACATCGAGACGCTGCTGCGGGGCGATCTCACGGCCCATTAGGGCCACGTCTCACATTTCGCCGTTCCACCACCCACGGCGTCATGCTGAGGAGGCCTGCGTGCAGGCCGTCTCGAAGCACGCATCACGGTCGAGCGCGCTTCGAGACGCCGCTTCGCGGCTCCTCAGCATGACGATGTCGGGGAATGGCATTCTCGAGAGGATCCCGCCATGTCCGCACCCCGCGTCCTCATCTCCGACGCCCTCTCGCCGGCCGCCGTCGCGATCTTCCGCGACCGGGGCGTCGCGGTGGATTTCGAGCCCGAGCTCGGGAAGGACAAGGAGCGCCTCGCCGCCGTGATCGGCGAGTACGACGGTCTCGCCATCCGGTCCGCCACCAAGGTCACGGGCAAGATCCTGGAGCGGGCGACGCGCCTGAAGGTCATCGGGCGGGCCGGAATCGGGGTCGACAACGTCGAGATCCCGGCCGCGACGGCGCGCGGCGTCATCGTCATGAACACGCCCTTCGGCAACTCGATCACGACGGCCGAGCACGCGATCGCCATGATGTTCGCGCTCGCCCGCGAGATCCCGGCGGCCGACGCCTCCACGCAGGCCGGCCGCTGGGAGAAGAACCGCTTCATGGGCGTCGAGATCACGGGCAAGGTGCTCGGCATCGTCGGCTGCGGCAACATCGGGGCGATCGTGGCCGACCGGGCCATCGGCCTGCACATGCGGGTGATCGCGTTCGACCCGTTCCTGTCGCCCGAGCGCGCGCTCGCCATCGGCGTCGAGAAGGTCGAGCTCGACGACCTCCTCGCCCGGGCGGACTTCATCACGCTGCACACGCCGCTGACCGACAAGACGCGCAACATCCTCTCCGCCGAGAGCCTCGCGCGGACGAAGCCCGGCGTGCGCATCGTGAACTGCGCGCGGGGCGGGCTCGTCGACGAGGTCGCGCTCCGGGCGGCGCTCGAGTCGGGCCATGTCGCGGGCGCTGCGTTCGACGTGTTCACGACGGAGCCCGCGACCGAGAACCCGCTCTTCGGCCACCCGCACGTCGTGTGCACGCCGCATCTCGGCGCCGCGACCTCGGAGGCGCAGGAGAACGTGGCCCTGCAGGTGGCCGAGCAGATGTCCGACTACCTGACCAAGGGCGCGATCTCGAACGCCGTGAACTTCCCCTCCATCACGGCCGAGGAGGCGCCGCGGCTCCGGCCCTACATCGCGCTCGCCGAGAAGCTCGGCTCCTTCGCGGGGCAGCTCACGGAGACGGGGCTGCTGCGCGTCCGGGTGACGTACGAGGGCGAGGTCGCCGGCATGAAGACGAAGGCGCTGACGAGCGCGGCCGTCGCCGGCCTGCTCCGGCCCATGCTGGCGGACGTGAACGTCGTCTCGGCGCCCTCCATCGCCCGGGAGCGCGGCATCGTCGTCGAGGAGATGACGCGGGAGGTGGACGGCGACTACGATTCGCTGGTCGAGGTCGCGGTCACGACCGAGACGCAGGAGCGCTCGGTCTCGGGCACCGTCTTCGCCGACGGCAAGCCGCGCATCGTCGACATCAAGGGCCTCAAGGTCGAGGCGGAGTTCGCGCCCTCGATGATCTACGTCTCGAATGAGGACAAGCCGGGCTTCGTCGGCCGCTTCGCGACCACGCTCGGCGACGCGGGCGTGAACATCGCGACCTTCGCGCTCGGCCGCGACCGGCCCGGCGGCTCGGCCATCGCCCTGGTGGAGGTGGACGGTCCCGTGCCGGCCGACGTGCTCGGGCGCATCCAGTCCATCCCCGGCGTGAAGCAGGCGAAGCCGCTCGCCTTCTGAGGCGGCCTCAGGCGCCGTCGCCCGGGACCGGGGGGCGGCGCCCGCGCTCGGCCAGCCAGATGCCGCCGAGCACGAGCGCGAGCGCCACGCCGTGGAAGACGCCGAACTCCTCGCCGAGCACCGCGACGGCCAGGATGGCGGCGAAGACCGGCACGAGGTTGATGAACAGGCTCGCCCGGCCCGCCCCGATCAGCTCGATGCCGCGCATGAAGAGGAGCTGCGAGATCAGCGACGGGAACAATCCCACGAACGCGAGGATGGCCCAGCCCTTCGGGCCCGGCCACACGGCGCGGCCTGCCGCGATCTCCCAGGCGAGGAGCGGCAGGGTGGTCAGGAAGGCGCCCACCGCCAGCGCGGCGAAGAAGACGAGCGGGCGCGTCGCGGGCCGGCGCTGCAGGGCGACGCCGTAGCCGGCGTAGAAGACGGACGCGATCATCATCCAGACGTCGCCGGCGACGAAGCGGGCCGACAGCAGCGTCTCGAGATGCCCCCGGCTCACCACCACGGCCACGCCGACGAGGGCGACCGCGAGCCCCAGCACCTGACCGCGGCCGATCGGCGTGCCGTAGGCGAAGAAGCTGCCGACCAGCGCGAGCCCCGGCATGATGCCCTGGATCATCCCGATGTTCACGGCGCTGGTCGTCTCGGCCGCCATGTAGAACAGGGCGTTGAACACCGTGAAGCCGAGCGTCGCCATGAGGAGCGTCGCGAGCCAGCGTCGCGCGAGCTCCCGCTGCTCGGCCGCGCTCGGCCGCACCAGCGCGCCGAGGATCGCGACCACGATGAGCCAGCGCAGGGCCACGAGGACCATGGGCGAGAGCTCGCCGACCGCGAGCCGGGCCGCGACGGCGTTCCCGCCCCAGATCACCGTCGTGAGGACGAGGAGGAGGTAGGGCTTCGACCAGAGGGCCCGGCCGAGCCCGGCGAGGGGCAGCGTCCTAGCCCAGCGCGTCCGCGACGGCACGGCCGCAGGCCTCGGTGTCGGCGTTGCCGCCGAGGTCGCGGGTGCGCAGGGTCCGCTCCGCCAGCACCCGCTCGATGGCGGCGACGATCTCGGCCGCGGCGTCCATCTCGCCCAGGTGCTCCAGCATCATGGCCCCCGACCAGATCTGGCCGATCGGGTTCGCGATGCCCTGGCCGGCGATGTCGGGCGCCGAGCCGTGGACCGGCTCGAACACGGACGGGAAGTCCTTCGGCGGGTTGATGTTGCCGGAGGGCGCGATGCCGATCGTGCCCGTGCAGGCCGGCCCGAGGTCGGACAGGATGTCGCCGAAGAGGTTGGAGGCGACGACGACGTCGAACCGGTCGGGATTCAGCACGAAATGGGCACAGAGAATGTCGATGTGGTACTTGTCCCAGCGCACGCCCGGATAGCGCTTGGCCATCTCCTCCACCCGCCCATCCCAATAGGGCATGGTGATCGAGATGCCGTTCGACTTCGTCGCCGAGGTCAGGTGCTTCTTCTCCCGGCTTTCCGCCAGATCGAAGGCGTAGGCGAGGATCCGGTCGACGCCGATGCGGCTCATCACCGTCTCCTGCACCACGATCTCGCGCTCGGTGCCGGGAAACATCGTGCCGCCGATCGAGGAATACTCCCCTTCCGTGTTCTCGCGCACGACGAAGAAATCGATGTCGCCGGGCTTGCGGCCGGCGAGCGGCGAGGGAACGCCCGGCATGAGGCGCACCGGGCGAAGGTTCACGTACTGGTCGAACTCGCGCCGGAACTGGAGGAGCGAGCCCCAGAGCGAAACGTGGTCCGGCACGGTCGCGGGCCAGCCGACGGCGCCGAAGAAGATCGCGTCGTGTCCCTCGATTTGCGCCTTCCAGTCGTCCGGCATCATCTGCCCGTGACGGGCGTAGTGGTCGCAGGAGGCGAAGTCGAACTTGGTGAAGGCGAGATCGATGCCGAAGCGCCCGGCGGCGGCTTCGAGCACGCGCAGGCCCTCCGGCATCACCTCGGTGCCGATGCCGTCGCCGGGAATGACTGCGATCTTCAGGGCCATGCGGAGGCTCTCCTGTTAGAGGTTGTCGCCCTGAATGGCCGCGACGACGGCCCTCGTGACGTCCTCGGTCCGGGCGGTGCCGCCGAGATCGGGCGTGTGGAGCGCGGGGTCGGCGGTGACGCGCTCGAT
>JAEUAC010000010.1 GCA_019695455.1 Methylorubrum extorquens
CGCGCCCGCGAACCCGGCCCGCGCCGCCCTTGACGCGGCCCGCATCGAACTCGAGCAGGCCGAGGCCGCGGCGGCCCGCGAGAGCCTGTCGTCCACGGCCCTGCAGGAACTGCGCGTCCGCGTGGACGCCATCGCGGAGCGCTTCCGCGACGTCATCTCGACGCTCGGCCCCCAGCTCGACGCCGCGAAGGCGCGGCTCGAGCAGCTCGGCCCGAAGCCCGCCGCCACGGCGCCGGAAGGCGCCGACGTCGCCCGCGACCGGACGGAGCGCGAGGGCGGCGTCGCGGCGCTCGACGATCTGAACCGGCTCGGGCGGGCGCTGCTCCTGCAGTCGGAGCAGCTGACGGCGCAGCTCAGCGACCGCCGCCGGGCGGCCTTCACGGCGGCCCTGTTCGAGCGGAGCTACGGGCTCCTCAGCCCCAGCCTCTGGACGTCGGTCGCGATGTCGTTCCCGCGCGACCTGCGGGCGCTGGAATACATGGCGGGGGATGCGGCGGGCCGCTTCAACGGCCGCGCCTCGCCGACGACGCTGACGCTGCTCGCGCTCGCCATCGGGGCCGCCGTCGCCTTCCACATCGCGCGCCGCCAGATCGCGCCGCGGCTCGTGCACAGGCCCCGCGACGCCGTGCAGGTGACGGAGAAGCGCAAGCTGCTCTCCGCGCTCGGCATCCTCGTCTTCGACGCGCTGCCGGCCGCGGCGGGCAGCTTCGTCATCTACCAGCTCGTCGCGGCGGCCGACGTGCTGCCGCCCCGGCTTGACACCGTGCTCGCCGCGATCCTTGGCGGCCTCGCCTTCGTGGCCTTCGCGGGCGCGGCGGCCGACGCGACGCTGGCGCCGGGCCGGACCGCCTGGCGGCTCTTGAACCTGTCGGACCTCTCGGCCCAGCGCCTGTCGACCTTCGCGATCGGCTTCGCCTCCGTCGTCGCGGTGGGCCGCGTCCTGGACGCCGCCAACCAGGCCATCGCGGCGACCCTGCCGCTCTCCATCGCGGCGCGCGGCCTCGTGGTCCTCGTCGCATCCCTGACGCTCGCCGAGCTGCTGCGGCGCTTCGCCCGCACGGAGGATCAGGCGGAGGATTGCCTCGGGCCCTACATCGCGCCCGAGCCGGAGATCGGCGGGCCGGTCCGGCTGCTCGGCTGGGTGGTCGTCGCCCTGATGATCGGCAGCCTCGTGGCGGGCTACATCGCCTTCGGCTCCTTCGTCATGGAGCAGATCGCCTGGATCGGCTCCATCGCGGCGCTCCTGTTCCTCCTCGTGGCGCTCGCGGACGAGTTCATCGGCCGCAGCCTCGGCCGGGACGGCCGCTTCTCCACGACGCTGCAGGCCAATCTCGGCCTCCGCCGGCGAAAGCTCGAACAGCTCGGCGTCGTGGGCGCCGGCTTCGTCCGCGTGATCCTCGTCATCGCGGCCGCCATGCTGGCGCTCGCGCCGTGGGGCGTGTCCTCGGGCGACATCGCGTCCAACCTGCGGGCGGCCTTCTTCGGCTTCCAGGTCGGCGAGGTGACGATCTCGCTGTCGAAGACGATCGGCGCGCTGCTCCTGTTCGCGGGCGTGATCGCGGCGACCCGCATCGTGCAGCGCTGGCTCGCCAAGACCTTCCTGCCGACGACCGATCTCGACGCGGGCCTGCGCAACTCTCTCGAGACGGCGGCGGGCTATGTCGGCTTCTTCGCGGCGGCCGCGCTCGCCCTCTCCATCCTGGGGCTCGGCCTCGAGAAGATCGCGATCGTGGCGGGCGCCCTCTCGGTCGGCATCGGTTTCGGCCTGCAATCGATCGTGAACAACTTCGTGTCGGGCCTGATCCTCCTCTGGGAGCGCCCGATCCGGGTGGGCGACCTCGTCGTCATCGGCGACGGCGAGGGCTACGTGCGGCGCATCAGCGTGCGGGCGACCGAGATCGAGACCTTCGACCGCTCCTCCGTCATCATCCCGAACTCGAACCTGATCTCGGGCGTCGTGAAGAACCGCGTGCGCGGCGACCGGACGGGCCGGGTCATCCTCTCGCTGCGCATCGGGCGCGACAAGGATCCCGTGAAGGCCGGCGAGATCCTGACGGAGCACGCGCGGCGCCACCCCGACGTCCTCGCGGTCCCCGAGCCGCGCGTCTCGTTCAAGGCCTTCGCGGAGGCGGGGCTCGACCTCGACCTCACCTGCTTCGTGGACGACGTGACCAAGCAGGTCCGCGTCCAGAGCGACCTCAACTTCGCGATCTTCAAGGCGCTCGTCGAGGCCGGCATCATGCCGATGCCCGGCCCGGCCGTGACCACGATCGCGGGGATCGAGGACGTCCAGGCCGCGCTCCGGGGCATCGCGGAAGCCCTGGCCGACGCGAAGGCCAAGGCGGCCGCGGGAGGGTCCGCGCCGGACGCCCGGGATCTTCGGACGCGACCGTCCGACGCCGACGGTCAGGCGGAGACGATCTCGCCGCGCTCGATCACGTAGGTCGCGTCCACGAGCGACGTCAGGAGGTCCGGGCTCGATTCCGTGATCAGGATGGCGACGTCGGGCAGGGCCGCGCGCAGGCGGCCCAGGGCTTCGGCGTAGCGCAGCGCCAGGGCGGGGGCGAGGCCCTGGAAGGGCTCGTCCAGGAGCACGGCGCGCGTGCCGACCATGAGGGCGCGACCGAGCGCGACCATCTTGCCCTGCCCGCCGGACAGTCCCGCGGCCTTCCGGCCCGCGAAGTCGTGCAGCTCCGGCAGGAGCGCGAAGACGGCGTCGCGCCGCCGCTCGACCTCCGGGCGCGGCAGGCGCAGCACCTCGGCCGGCAGGGTGATGTTCTCGGCGACCGTGAAGGAGCCGAAGAGCCGACGCTCCTCCGGCGCGTAGCCGATGCCGAGCCCGGCGCGCGCATGGGCCTCGACCCGGGTGCAGTCCCGCCCGTCGATCGCGATGCGGCCGGCCCGGAGCGGGACGAGGCCCATGAGAGCGCGCAGCGTCGTCGTCTTGCCCGCCCCGTTGCGGCCGATCAGGGCGACGCGACCGCCCGCGGGGACGTGGAGCGACAGGCCGCGCAGGATCCGGGCGCCCGCGATGTCGACCGAGGCGCCCTCAAGCCGCAGCATGCGCGACCCCGTCCAGCACGGTGCCGATCACGTTCCGCCTGACCTCCGGGTCGGCCAGCACGGTCTCAGGCGGCCCGAGCGCCGCGATCCTGCCCTGGCTCCAGACGGCGACCCGGTCGGCGAAGCGCGCCACGACGTCCATGTCGTGCTCGACGAAGACGGCCGTGACGCCCGCGTCCCGGAGCACCCGCACCAGCGTCTCGACGATGGCCATCTTGTCGGCCGCCGCGACGCCGCTCGTCGGCTCGTCCATGAGGACGAGCGCCGGGCGGAGCGCCACCGCCATGGCGATGTCGGCGAGCTTGCGGGCGCCCTCGTTCAGGGCGTCCGCACGGGTCTCGGCGACGGAGGAGAGGCCGAACCGCTCGAGCCACTCGCCCGCCTCCCGGCGGACCGGGCCGCGCATGAGGGGCGCGACCGCCGACCAGATGCCGTCGCGCGACGCGATGGCGATCGCGACGTTCTGCAGGACGGTGTGCTCGGCGAAGAGCTGCGGCAGCTGGAAGGAGCGCCCGATGCCCATCCCGACGAGCCGCCGGGGCGGCAGCCCGAGGATGGGCCGGCCGCGGAACGCGATGGAGCCGCCCTGGGGCTTCAGGTAGCCGGTCGCCATGTTGATGAAGGTGGTCTTGCCGGCCCCGTTGGGGCCGATGATCGCCAGGAACTCGCCCTCGTGGACGTCGAGGTCGATCCCGTCGGCCGCCTTCACGCCTCCGAAGGCGAGGCGCAGGCCGCGGGCGGAGAGGAGGACGCTCACGGGCCGCCCTCCCCGGCCGTCGCGGCGGCGCCCGGGCCCGCGGCGCGCCGTCCCAGGAGCCGCTGGCCGATGCCCCAGATCCCGCCCGGCGCGAACAGGATCACGAGGAGGAGGACCGAGCCGAGGATCATCTGCCAGGCGTCCGCCACGAAGGCCGCCGCGTAGACGCGGGTCAGCTCGTAGGCGGCCGCGCCCAGGAAGGCGCCGAAGACGGACCCGGCCCCGCCGAGCACGGCGATGAAGACGAGCTCGCCCGAGGTCGTCCAATAGGCGAGCGCGGGCGTCACCTGGCGCGTCGCCATGGCGAGGATGAAGCCGCCGATGCCCGCCAGCGCCGCCGAGATCACGTAGGCGGCCAGCAGCACGAGCCGGGGCGGCACGCCGAGGAAGTCGAGCCGCTGCTCGCGCGTCTTGATGCCGGCCAGCGCCTCGCCGAGCGGCGACGACCAGTAGACCCGCACGGCCGCGCCCGCGACGAGCGCGAGGACGAGGGCCGAGAGGAGCACGGCCCAGCTCTGCGCCTCGACGGACAGGGTCGCGCCCGCGAAGGTGAGCGGCGGCAGCCGGATGCCGTCCGTGCCGTGCGTGATGGAATAGAGCTTCTCGAGGAGCGAGTAGAACACCATCGACAGGGCGAGGTTGAGCATGCCGAAGAAGATGTCCCGGTAGCGCATGACGAAGAGGCCGACCACGAGCCCGACGGCGGCCGAGAGCCCGACCGCGACCGGCAGGAGCAGGGCCGCGTCGGGGATCCGGGGCGCCAGGAACGCCGCCGTGTAGGCCGCGATCGCGAGATACATCGCGTGGCCGAAGGAGACCTGCCCCGCCCGCAGCAGGAGCAGGATGCCGAGAACGGCGATGCCCTTGGCGGTCGCGACCGTGAGGACGAAGCGGAGCCACGGCACGGCCCAGGCGAGCGCGACCACGAGAAGCGCGGCCGCGAGCCCGGCCGCGAGGGTGCGCGCGCCGCTCATATCCGGCGCGTCTCGAGGACGCCGAACATGCCCTGCGGCCGCACGAGGAGGACGGCCACCATGATGAGGTAGGGCACGACCACCTCGAGCTCGGGCTCGAGATAGACCGCGAAGGAGCGGCCGAGCCCGATCAGGAGCGAGGTGAGCGCCGCGCCCTCCACCTGCCCGAGCCCGGCCGTGGCGACGACCGCGAAGGAGAGGACGATGGTCTGGGCGCCGATGCCCGGCACGAGCGAGGTCGTCGGCGAGGCGAGCGCGCCGCCGAGCGCGGCCAGGGCCGCCCCGATCGTGAAGGTGACGAGCGTGATGCGGGCCGCGTCGATCCCGAGCGCCCGCGCCGCCTCCCGGTCCGTCGTCACGGCGACCAGCATGCGGCCGAACAGCGTCCGCCGCAGCCCGTAGACGAGGGCCGCGAGCGTGAGGAGCGCGACGCCCGGCAGGAGGAAGAGCTGGTAGGCGTTGAACGGGATGACGTCCCCGCCGATCGGCACGTCGACCGTGCCCATGAGCTTCACGGGCGCGTCCGACACGACCGGCCGCACGCCCCAGATCAGCTTCTGGGCGTCCTCGAGGATCATGAACAAGGCGAAGGTGACGAGGAGCTGCAGCACCGGCTCCTGGTCCTGCGTGCGCCGCAGCAGCCGCTCGATCGGCGGCCCGAGGACGAGGCCGACCAGCGCGGCCGCGACCACGAGGAGCGGCAGCGACGCCCAGGCCGGCAGGCCGCGCGCGGCCGCGAACAGGCCGAGCGAGGCCGCCGAATAGGCGCCGATCGCGTACAGGCTGCCATGCGCCACGTTGAGGACGCGCAGCACGCCGAAGACGAGGTTCAGGCCGACGGCCACCATGAAGATGGCGGCGGCCGAGGAGAGACCGTCGAGGGTCGCGAGGCCGAGCAGGAACGCGTTGTCGGACAGCCAGGCCACGCCGGATCGCCCGCTCAGGCCCGGTAGGGCATGGCCTTGGGCATGCTGGAGACCATGTCGGGCTTCAGCGTCTTCAGCCAGTCGGTGCTCTTCTGGCCGATCGGCGTCGTGATCGGCTCGGCCGGGAACACGACCATCTCGTCGAGCACGGCGAACGGGTAGGCGTCGACGTGCTTCGAGGTGCCGATGAGCTGGTTCTCGAGCCCCTGCCCGTCCGGCCGGATGGTCACCGACGAGGTCGGCGACGGGAACGTCAGCCCCCGGAAGGCGGCCGCGAGCTCCGCGTCGTTCGGCCAGGCCCCGCCCTTGGCGGCGAGCGCCTTCTCGTAGCCCGCCTTCATGCAGGAGACCGCCTGCGCCATGTGGTGGCAGGAATAGATCGGGTAGGTGCCGAAGCGCTTCCGGTAGCCGTCCACGAAGGTCTTCAGCCGCGCCGGATCCTGCGGGGCCGGGTGGAGGAACCAGTGGTCCCCGCGCGCGCCGACGATGTGCCCGGGCGGCAGCGCCTTGCCGACGCGCTCGAGCGAGGATTCGGCGAGCGGCAGGACGAAGGTCGAGCGGTCGAAGAGCTTGCGGTCGGCCGCCTGCCGGATGAGCGTGTCGAGGTCGCCGCCCCAGGAGGTCGAGAGCACGACGTCCGGCCGCGTCGCGAGGAGGCGCGTCACCTCCGTCGAGAAGTCGGACGCGCCGAAGCGCGGGAACAGCTCCGCCACCACGCGCACGCCGGGCTTCAGGGTCTCGAGCCCGGTCCGGAAGATCTCCCAGCTGTCGCGGCCCCAGGCGTAGTCCTGGTTGATGACGGCGATGGTCTTGAAGTCGGGCTTGGCCTTCAGGAGATAGAGGAGCGCGGCCAGGATCTCGGGCGTCGCGTTCGCCTGGCTGCGGACGGCGTAGTCGTACTTGCCGTCCTCGAAGATGCGCTGGGTGCCGCAATCCCACAGGATGGTCGGCTTCTTCAGCTCGTCCGCCAGCGGCGCGCAGGCGATGCAGCTCGCCGACGAGATGGCCGAGAACAGGAGGTCCACCTTCTCGCTCTGCACGAGCCGCCGGTACTCGCCGACGAAGTGATCGACGCCCGGGCCCTCGTCGACGAAGATGGGCCGCGCCTTCACGCCGCCGATGCCGCCCGCCGCGTTCAGCTCCTCGAACAGCATCTCGGCCGTCTGGCGGGCGGGCACGCCGAACACGCTCGCGGGGCCCGACAGGTAGGTCGCGATGCCGACCTTCAGCTCCGCCGGCCTGGCCCCCTGCGCGATGCCGGGTCCGGCCGCGATCGCGAGCCCGCCGGCGCCGAGCGCGCCGAGGGCCGAGCGTCTGGTCAGCGATCCGCGATGGGCGCTCGTCGACATGGTGTCCTCCCGACCTTTGTTCTTTGCCGGGAGCTTGGGCGAGAGCCGATGGCGGCTCAATCCGTCAAAGGTCGCATGGCGGACGTTCGTCGGAACTTGGGGGCGGGCGGGCCGCCCCTCAGGGGCGCATGCTGATCGGCAGCGGGGGCGGCTCGTACATCAGCGTCAGCGTCACGCGCCGGTTCGCCGGCAGGTAGGGGTTGTCGGGGAACATCGGGTCCGTGTCCCCCTTGCCGGACACGACGGCGAAGCGGTCGTCCGGCACGCCGGCCGCCGCCAGGATCTCGCGGACCGCGGAGGCGCGGCCGGTGGAGAGCTCCCAGGCGGGCCCCTCCGGGCGCTCGCCGGGCCGCATGGAGGCCGCGTGGCCGGAGACGGAGATGCGCTGGTTCACGCGCCGCAGCGTCGGCGCGATGCCTTCCAGGATCGTGCGGGTCCGCTCGTAGGGCTGGGTCGAGCCGGCGCCGAACATGGAGCGCCCGTCCTGGTCCACGAGCGACAGGTTGATGCCGTCCTTCGTGTCCTCGACGATGATGTTCTTCGACAGCTCCGCGATCTCGGGCAGGTCGCGGAGCGCCTGCCGCAGCGAGGCCGCCGCCAGCATGAACTCGCGCCGCTCGGCCTCGAGCGGCCGGTCGAGGCCGTCGTCGAGCCCCGGGCGCGGCCGGTCGCTCGCCTTCTCGGGCGGCACGTTGTCCGAGTACTTCAGGTACTTGCGGACCGGGATGCCGTCCTGCTCGACGATGCCCGCGTAGCGGCTCTCCTTGGTGACGCCGAACGCGTCCCGCATGGAGCCGGCGACGAGCTGGAGCTTCTTCTGGTCCTGGGTGGAATAGGCCGCGATCATGACGAAGAAGCTCATGAGCAGCGCCATCAGGTCGGCGAAGGTGACGAACCAGCCGTGGCCGCCGTGTTCGCCGCCGCCCTTCTTCTTGCGCGCCACCGCTCAGGCCCCCGTCAGGCGGTCGCGTCGGCGAAGTCGTGCCGGGCGTGCTCGGGCAGGTAGGCGATGAGCATCTCCTTGATGAGCGAGGGGCTCTTGTTGTCGCGCAGCAGCAGCACGCCGTCGATGATGAGGGTGCGGGAGACGTCCTCCTCCTCCTTCTTGACGTGCAGCTTGTCGGCCAGCGGCAGGCAGATCATGTTGGCGATGAGCGCGCCGTAGAGCGTCGCGAGCAGCGCCGTCGCCATCGCGGGGCCGAGCTTCGAGGGATCCGACATGTTGGCGAACATCGTCACCATGCCCAGGATGGTGCCGATCATGCCCCAGGCCGGCGCGCAGTCGCCGTAGGCCCGGTAGACCTTGGAGCCCTCGTCGAGGTGCTGCAGGAAGATGTCGCGGTCGCATTCCATCGTCGTGCGGATGAACTCCTTGTCGTAGCCGTCGACGAGGTAGCGCACGCCCTGCGCCAGGAACGGATCCGGCACCTCGACGGATTCGAGCGCCATCGGGCCGCCCTTGCGCATGAGGTCGGCGAGCTTGGTC
Source organism: Methylorubrum extorquens (assembly GCA_019695455.1). Taxonomy (GTDB): domain Bacteria; phylum Pseudomonadota; class Alphaproteobacteria; order Rhizobiales; family Beijerinckiaceae; genus Enterovirga; species Enterovirga extorquens_A. The sequence goes on from JAEUAC010000010.1 coordinate 8,556, forward strand.
AGCTCCTCGATGAGGTCGCGCGGCTGCAGCGCGCGGCCGCCGAAGGCGAACTTGATGCCCATGGGCAGCCCGTGCGCCATGACGGCGAAGGGGAAGCGCGTCATCGTGGCGGCGGTCGCGCCGCCGAAGATGACGACGACGGCGTGGATGTCGTAATAGGCCTTGAAGTTTCCACCATCGAGCATGATCAGGCCGACGACGACGCCGACGGCGCTGATCAGACCGAGACCGGTTGCGATATCCATGGCCGCCCCAACGAGCCGCGCCCGTGTCGCGCCCAGCCGGGACGCTAGGTTCGCGCCCTGAAGGAAGCGTTAAGGCTGTTCGCAGATCAGCCGGGCTCGACGACGAGCGTCGCCCCGTCGAGCCGCACCACCCGCACGGAAGCGCCCGCCGGCGCGTCGGGGCCGACCACCCGCCAGACGCTGTCGCCGAGCCGGATGCGCCCCTCCCCGCCGACCAGGGGGCCGTCGAGCGGGAAGGAGCGGCCGACGAGGTCGCGGCCGCGCCGGTTGAGCTGGTCCGGGCCGCCGCGGGAGCGCGTCAGCGCCCGGCCGAGCGCCACGGAGGCGAGCGCCAGAAGCGCGAAGGCGACGAGCGCCGCCTGCGGCGAGAGGTCCAGCACGCCGGCGAGCGCGCCCGTCAGGATGGCCGCGATGCCGAGCCAGAGCAGGAACACGCCGGGCGCGATCGTCTCGGCGCCGACGAGGACGAGCCCCACGACGAACCACATCCAGGGCGCGATGGCGGGCATGGTCAGGCGGGCTTCGACGTCGTCGGCGGCAGCGACCGGCCCGTCCGGGCGGGCGGCGTGCCGGTTCCGTCGCCGAACACGGACCGGGTGAGTTCGGCGATGCCGCCGAGCGTGCCGGCGAGCGACGCCGCCTCGATCGGCACGATCACGACCTTCTGGTTCGGCGCGGTGGCGATGGCCCGCACGGCGTCGATGTACTTCTCGGCGACGAGGAAGTTCGCCGCCGCGAGGTCGCCCTTCGAGATCGCCTCCGACACGAGGGCGGTCGCCTTGGCCTCGGCCTCGGCCGAGCGCTCGCGGGCCTCGGCATCCCGGAAGGCCGCCTCCTTGCGGCCCTCGGCCGCCAGGATCTGGCCCTGCTTCTGGCCCTCGGCCTTCAGGATTTCGGACTGCCTCTGCCCCTCCGCCTCGAGGATCGAGGCGCGCTTCTCGCGCTCGGCCTTCATCTGCCTGGCCATCGCGCCCGCGAGGTCGGCCGGGGGCAGGATGTCCTTGATTTCCACGCGGG